>DATABX010000200.1:0-7618 GCA_036259335.1 Actinomycetota bacterium | reverse complement strand
GACAACACCATTGGAAGTTCGTCGCGAACAACGGCGTGATCGTCGCCGAGTCCCCGTGCGGCTATGACAGCGAGCACGAGTGCCTGGACGCCATCGAAGCGGTCCAGGATCAGGCGTCCAGGCACTCGTGCTCGCTGTCATAGCCGCACGGGGACTCGGCGACGATCACGCCGTTGTTCGCGACGAACTTCCAATGGTGTTGTCCATTGGACTGGTAGACCAGGAACTGCTGGCGCGCATGCATCCTGCAGCAAAGAATACTCCGCCGCAGGCACAAAGTCGCGAAAAGATTTCCAACTGAATGGAAGTCACCGCTCCCGGCCACCTTAAGCTGTAAGGCGATGACCGACTACGACTACTACCTGCCGGATGAGCCCAAATGCTGCCCTCGATGCAGAGGTCCCTTGGCCTCGTGGCACGGCTGGGACGGGCCCTGCCGCTTCGTGACCTGGGTCCAGGGCGAGAACTGCGCCCGGGATCCCAACGGCGAGGCGGAGGTCATATCGCCCGACCAGCTGGCCTACCTTCAGCTTCCGGACGAGTTCGAAGCGCATACCTGGTGCCTGCACTGCTGGCTCGGTCTGGTAGGCCGGGGCGTCAGGAAGGGCAACCGCTGGGCCGACTGGATCCTGACCGACGACCGCGGCGAGGTGGTCGACGCCCTTCCGGTGGACCTGGGAAAGCGGCGTTGCAGCAACTGTTGGGGAGCGTTCGAGGAGCGGGAGACCGTGCCCTACCGCACGTGCCCCAAGTGCGACCGCCTTACCAGGCTGGTCGCATCAAGGGGCTGAAAGGCGCTTCCCCGACGACATCCGGGCCTGTGTGCCTCAGCGACGGTTAGCCCCGGACTGAAGCCTCGTAGTCAATCGGCTTGGACTCGAAAAAGTTGATCAGCTCCGGCATGTCGTTTTGCGTGATCAGCCACTTCGCCGGGTTCTTGTCGCCGTAGATCTTCTCGAAGCCGATCTTCTGCAGGCGCCGGTCGGCGATGTAGCGGCAGTACTGGCCGTACACGCTCTTGTTCAGGCCCAGGATCCCGTCGGGCATGGCCACCTCGGCGTACGCTGTCTCGAGCTCGACCGCCGTGCGGATGAGACCGGTGATCTCCTCCTTGAACTCGGGGGTCATGACGTGCGGGTTCTCGGAGACGATGGCCGAGATCAGGTCGACGCCGAACGCCAGGTGGATCGACTCGTCCTTCAACACGTAGCGGATCAGGGTGCCCAGGCCTTTCAGCAGCCGGCGGCGCTCGAACGACAGTCCGACCATGAAGCCGGTGTAGAAGAAGATGCCCTCCATGATCACGTAGTAGCCGACCAGGTTGCGGATCAGGTGGCGCAGCCGGTCGTCCTCGTCGGTGAAGTTGCCCTCGATCAGCGCCCTGGTGAGCTCGGTCTCGAACTTCTCCTTGGCTGCCATCTCCGGGCAGGTGGCGTGCATCTTGAAGATCGCTTCCCGGTCCAGGTTCAGGGTCTTGATCACGTAGTCGAAGGTGACGGTGTGGTTCATCTCCTCGTACGCCTGCCGGCCGAGGTACAGCCGGGCCTCCGGGATGGGAAGCTGCGGGTACAGCGCCATGACCAGGTTGTTGGCCACCAGGGATTCCGAGGTGCAGAAGAACCCGAGCATCCAGGTCACGTAGTGGCGCTCTACGTCGGTCAGTGCGGTGTTCCACTGCTCGACGTCCTCGGAGAGCGGGATCTCCTTGGGAAACCAGGTGTTGGCGCAGCCCTGGTCGAAGTAGTCCAGTGCGAACGGGTACTTGATGTCCCCCAGCTCGACTGCGTCGTAGGTGGAGTTCCAGCTTCCGGCTCGGCGGCTGTCCAGCTCCACGACGTCGGGGGAAGTGTCGGGCCGCAGGTCCTCGATGTCCTCGCTCTTGATGGCCATTTGTCGCTCCTTCTCCCGATGTCGCCGGGAATTGCGTTAGTCCAGTTTACCCCAATATGTATGGGGCCGAGTGCTCCGTCACACCACATGTTGGGGGGACGAGTGCTAATTACACACGGGTACTTACAGGGGTGTCAAGCCGATATCCCGAATTGTGGGCAAAAACGTCGAGGGCGGGAGGGAACCCCTTCCGCCGGTAGCGATACCGCCACTGCATGCAGCCAGGGCACGAACATATGTTCGATCTTATCACCTTGAGGCGAGCCGGAGGAAGCCGTTCCGGCGGCTTGCCCAGTCGATCGCCGAAGTGGCGGCTGAAAAAACCCGCCCGAGGGTCGACAATCGGGGTATGAGCAGCCAGCCTGATCGGATGTCGGTGCCGGAACCGAACGTGCCGGTCGAAGCCGATGTCCCGCCGGTCAACGAGCGTCCCACCGCCTCCCGCAAGGCGGTGATCCGGCGGGCCGGCGCCGACGGCCAGGTGCGGCCGCGGTCGGAGCTTCTGGCGACCGAGGAGCCCTTCGACATCCGGATCAACGCCGAGGGTCACGAGATCAAGGCGACCGTCACCATGAGGACGCCCGGCAACGACTTCGAGCTGGCCACCGGGTTTCTCTACGCCGAGTCGGTGCTCGGCAGCAAGGACGACCTGTCGGCGGTTCGCTACTGCCAGCCGCAGGCCGAGCAGCAGTACAACGTCGTCACCGTCGACCTGCGGGGGCCGATGCCGGAGATGGCGACCCTCGATCGGATGTACTACTCGGGCAGCGGGTGCGGAGTCTGCGGGAAGGCCTCGATCGACCGGACCGCCCTTCTGGGGATTCCGGCCCAGGGAGAGGGCCCCCGGGTCGCTCCGGAGCTGCTGCTGTCACTGCCCGAACGGTTGCAGAAGCGGCGGAAGCTGTTCGACAGGACCGGGGGAGTGCACGGCGCCGGAGTGTTCGACGGTCAGGGCAACCTCGAGTGCGCGCGGGAGGACGTGGGAGCGCTCAACGCCGTCGACAAGGTGGTCGGCTGGGCGCTGCTGCAGGATCGCCTCCCGCTGGCGGATCGCATTCTGGTGGTGAGCGGGCGAGCCGGTTACGACCTGGTCCAGAAGGCGCTTCGCGCCGGAGCGGGCATCCTGTGCGCCGACGGGGCGCCGTCGACCCTGGCGGTTGACCTCGCCGCCCGTTTCGGGCTCACGCTGATCGGCTACCGCAGTGACGGGATCGACATCTACTCGGGCGAGCGACGGGTCGGCTGACCGCAAAAAAGCCGACAATCACCACATCCGGGTCTAGGCAACCGCCCGCAACTTAGCTATACCTGACGGCGGAGCCCACTTCTTTACAAGCGTCGCCAAGGGACGCTGGAGCCGGGTCCGGATGCGGGGTTTCATGCATAGTCCTGGATGCGGGGCGTCCTTCGCCGCTGGTTCGGCGCGCCACCCTCCTTAGGGATCCATTACCTCGACCGGACTCCCACTTCGACCGAAAGGAAGCCCCGTGACCAACCCTCTAACCCTCATCATGCCGCTCAACCCGGGTACCACCCTGAAGGACATTGGCGGAGTCCTGGTAGCCAACCAGGCCGCGATCGACAAGGCCCTCACCAGCATCGGCACCGTCCACTTCGCCCGCTTCGTCGTCTTCGAGAACTCGGCGCAGAACCTGTTGCCGGGGCTTGACCCGAAGGGGCCGCTCTGCCTTTCGGTGATCACCGAGTACGACGGGAACTTCGACGCCTACATCCAGGACTTCGTGAACCAGATCGGCGACGTCTTCAACGCCCTGCTCGCATTCGTCGTCGGCGGCTCGGCGCTGGTCCCGGTCCAGAACAACGTCGAGGCGTTCACCGATTTCATCAAGCAGAACGACGCCAGCCAGAACGTCCCCAACGACGGCCTCAACCTCTACGCCGCGTACCCCTGTACCGTGCAGCAGGTGCTGGCGGCCAACCCCTGTCCCGAGGGCTCTTGATGAACGGAACCACCGGAGGTGCCCTGGACCTGGCGGACGTCCAGGGCACCATCCTGCGCGGCTACCGGGTGGACTACGGACGCCACTTCGTCCTCGAGATCACCGACCCGGCCGGCGGGCGGTCATTTCTCGGCTCGCTGGTGGACGGGACTGCCGGCATGCCGCAGATCACTACGGCGGCCCCCTGGGCCTCGAAGCCGGCGACGATGCTCAACGTCGGCATCACCTACCAGGGCCTGCTGGCTCTGGGCATCCCGCCGAACGGGTCGACGGGAAGCTCGTTTCCCCAGTCGTTCGTGCTGGGGGCCACCAACGAACAGACTGCAAAGAAGGTGGGGGACGTCGGCAGCAGCGCGCCCAAAGGATGGGTGGGCGGGCTGGCGAACGGCGACCAGGTTCACTTGATCCTCAGCCTGTGGGCCGCCGACAGCAAGAAGGACCTCGAGAACGTCACCACGGTGCTTCAGCAGGCGTTCCAGGCTGCCGGGATCAGCCAGCTCGGCGCCCTGGACGGTAACGCGCTGCCCGACAACAAGGTGCACTTCGGCTACACCGACAACATCTCGCAGCCGATCGTCGAGGGAGCGCCGCCGACCAAGCGTCCCCGTCCGGACGGCAACCAGCCGGTGGCGCCCACCGGCGAGTTCCTGCTGGGATACCCGAGCCAGAACCCTGGTCAGACCTACTCGATATCCCCGTCGGAGCTGTCGACCAACAGCAGCTTCGGCGCCTTCCGCTACCTGCTCCAGGACGTGGCGGCGTTCGAGCAGTTCCTTCACAGCGAATCCGTCGCGCTCGGCATGGACCCCGAACTGCTGGCGGCGAAGATCTGCGGACGCTGGCGCAACGGCATCCCGTTGATCTTGTCGCCCGACAAGCCGGACACCGACCCCCCGCTGCCGATCGCCGACATCAACAACTACAACTACGTCTCGCCGGACCCGGCGGGTGGCGACCCGTGCGGGTTCGTGTGCCCGATCGGCTCCCACATGAGGCGTACCAACCCCCGGGACATGCAGGTGGTGGGCGGCGGAAACAACCTGCACCGGATCGTCCGGCGCAACCTGCCCTTCGGGCCTCCGTGGGACCCCAGGAAGCCGGACGACACCCCTCGGGGGCTGGTCGGGTACTTTCTGAACGCCGACCTGTCCAACCAGTTCGAGTTCCTTCAGGGCCAGTGGGTGAACCAGTCGACCTTCGTGGCCTCCGCCTCATGCCCGGGGTACCCCGGCTCCAACCCGGTGTCGAACATCAGCGGCAACGACCCGATTCTCGGGCAGAACAACCCGGCTACGACGTTCACCCTGCCCTACCCGCCCAGCCGCACCAGCAACGTAGTCGTCAAGGGCGTGCCGGAGTTCGTCACGACGAAGGGTGGGGCCTACTGCCTGCTGCCGAGCATCACCGGGCTCAAGTACCTGGCGGCCCTGGACCCGTCGGGCTGAGTACGGCGAACCTAGCTCGCCGGCTGAGGTGCCGGCTTCTTTTCGGCGCCGGTTGGTCGGTGGCCGCCATAAGCCGCGGCCGGCACGCCGTCCTCGACCAGCTCGTGGGCAAAGCCTCCATCCGGCTCAGGAAGCCAGCGGCACGCCAAGTTGGCGAGCAGCGACGCCGCCCCGATGATCAGGAAGAACACCTCGGGCGGGAAGAACAGCAGGCAGGTCAGGAAAACGATCGCTCCGACGTTGCCCGAAGCGCCGACAATGCCGGCGATCTGCCCGCTGACCCGCTTCTTGACCAGCGGGACGATGGCGAACACCGCGCCCTCGCTGGACTGGACGAACACCGAGCACAACATCGTCACCGCCATGGCCGCGAGCACCGGCCAGCTCGGTCCCATTAAGGCCATGGCGCAGTAGCCGGCCCCCAGCCCCATCAGGAGGAACTGCAGGGTCCGGCGCCGGCTCCCGAGCAGGTCGGACATCAACCCCCCGGCCGGCCGCGCCACCAGATTCATGAAGGCGAAGCCGCTGGCGGTCAGTCCAGCCACGGTCGGACTGAGATCCCAGGTCTCGGCGAAGAAGATCGGAAGCATCGAGACAATCGCCAGCTCCGATCCGAAGTTGCAGAAGTAGGCCAGGGACAGGATTGACACCGAGCGGAAGCGGTAGCGATCCACTGCCGGGTAGGAGTTGGCCAGGGCCGGGGCGTTGATACGGAACACGAGCCGGAGCTGGAACGCCAGCATCGCCGCCACCCCCGCCAGCAAGCCCCACATAACCCGGTCGGTAATCACGCCGGCTATCCGGATCCGCCAGGCGATGAGAGCCAGCACCGCGGTCAGCGGTACGGTAAGCGCCGCCAACGCCCAGACGCCCCCGGGGCTGGTGACCTCCAGCGCCCCGGCCCGGCGCGACCTTGCGTAGGGCCGGCCGTCGGGGGTGTCGCTGACCGCCTTCAGGTAGTAGAGGCCGTATCCTGCGGCCAGCAGGCCGGTGGAGGCGATGGCCCAGCGCCAGCCCTCGGGACCCCCGAACAGGCCGGCAACCGTCGGAAGCAGCGCAGCGGCCGCCGCCGAACCGAAGTTGCCCCAACCGCCGTAAACCCCCTCGGCCGTGCCCAGCTCCCGGGGCGGGAACCACTCCGACACCATGCGGATGCCGACCACGAATCCCGCTCCCACCACGCTGAGTGCCAGCCGGCTGAACACCATGACCGGGAACGAGGAGGCGAAGGCGAAGATCGTGCAGGGGATTGCGCTGAAGACCAGTATCCCGGCGTAGACCCGCCGGGGACCCAGCCGGTCCAGGAGCATCCCGATCAACACCCGGGCAGGCACCGTGAGGGCGACGTTGCACAGCGCCAGGGTGGTGAGCTGTGATTTGCTCAACCCGAGCTGGGCCCCCACCATCCCGGCAAAGGGGGCGAAGATGAACCACACCACGAAGCTGAGGAAGAAGGCGAACCAGGTGAGGTGCAGCGTGCGAAACCGGCCCTGGAAGCTCCACAGGCTCCGGACCCTGCCCTGCTGCGGGTCTGCCGAACTCTTCCCCGTCTGGGTCGTCTGGTTCATCCACTCTCCTTGGCGCGCGTTGATGACTGGCAACCAGGATTGGCGGGGGTTGTTGCGCCCGGGTTTCGGGCGGATTCAGGCTCTGTGAAATTCGGGGGTCGGCTCCGTCAGCGGCGGTTTTCGGCTGCGTTTCGGGCGTGTTGTGCTGCTGCGGGCGGGCCTACTTGCCCAGCCCGAGCATCTTGACCTCGAAGCGGCGGTTGCACGACTCGCAGTAGAACTGGCCCGGCTGGTCGACCGGGACGAAGTCCTGCTCGCCGCAGTAGGGGCAGTAGAACGGCTGCGCCCTCGACGGGCTGGCCTCGGAGTCGTTCACGGCGGGCGGCTAGGCCGGGGTAGCGGGCGGCTCCGCCGGGTCGGCCACCGCCGGGTGCACCTGGTGGATGCCGCACTCGACCCGCAGGCTGCCCGACCAGCGACCCTCCCGGCCGTTGCCCGGGATGGTGCACGGCACGCAGCCGATGGAGTCGTACCCCTGGAGCCGCAGCGGGTTCACGATCAGGTCGTTGTCGCCGATGTAGCGGTCGACCTGATCGTCGGTCCACTCGACGATGGGGTTGATCTTCACGAGGCCCCGGGCGGCGTCCCACTCGACCGCCTTGGCGTGCGCCCGGGTCTTGGACTCCGCCCGGCGAAGGCCGGACATCCAGGCCTTCTTGTCCTTCAGGTAGTTGTTCATCGGCGCCACCTTGCGGGCGGCGCAGCACGCCTTGTACCCCTCCTCGGACCAGACGGCGGGGTCGTCCACCGGGTC
>DATABX010000199.1:0-4287 GCA_036259335.1 Actinomycetota bacterium | reverse complement strand
CCGTGGTACCGCGCCGGATCGACGCCGACGGCGTGCACTACCTGATCGACTCCAAGCTTGCGCCGCTCGGGATAACCGCAGGGACGACCGCTGCGCCGCCCCGGCCCCCGGCGCTTAGCCTTGCCGGCCGGACCGTCCTCTTTTCCGCGCGCGCGGTCCGGCCGGCAGCTACCCGCCTGCGGCACCTGTTCCGGCCCCCGGTCGTCGCACTCGTGTTGGCTGCGGTCCTGGCGGCCAATCTGTCGCTGCTCGCCACTGCCGACTTTCGGTCACCGGTCTCCGATCTGGTGCAGCAGCCGGTCGGGGTGCTGGCCCTCGGGGCCATCGTCTTGCTGAGCGCGGTGTTCCACGAGTTCGGTCATGCCGCCGGCGGGGCCTACGGCGGCGCCCGGCCCGGGGCCATCGGCGCCGGGATCTTCGTCGTCTGGCCGGCGTTCTTTTCCGACATCACCGATTCCTACCGGCTCAGCCGGGCCGCCCGGATCCGCACCGACCTGGGCGGGATCTACTTCAATCTGCTGCTCACCCTTCCGCTGGCCGGGCTGCACGCCCTGACCGGCAACCCGCTGTGGAAGTGGGGGGTCGTCGCGCAGTTTTTGATCATCGTCCAGCAGTTGCTGCCGTTTCTGCGACTGGACGGCTACTACCTGGTCAGCGACCTGACCGGGGTGCCCGACCTGTTCGGCCACCTGCAGCCGGCGCTGAGAAACCTTCTTCCGGGCCGGGCGGTGGACCCGTCGTTCGCCGGCCTGCGGTCGGGCGTCCGGCGCGCAGTCACGGTCTGGGCGGTCGGGACGTCGCTCTTCGTCGGTTGGTTCGGCTGCGTGATGGCGCTGGAGCTGCCGCAGTTTGCTGCGGGCGCCGGGTCCCTGCTGGTGTCGCTGGGGTCGTCGACCATCTCCGATTTCGCCGGGCGGCGGTATCTGTTCGCCGGGGCGGGGCTGGTCCAGCTGCTGCTGGTGGCGATCCAGGTCGCGGGCATCGCGGTGGTGCTCCGGCGCCTCGTGCGGCGCGGGATCCGTTCGCCGATCCGCCGGGGCGCCAGGCGTCCTATATAAAAGGATAGGTTTCGGCGCGGAAGAACTCCTCGCCGGCTCCGATTACGGGGGCTGGTCGGAACCGGACGAGGATGCCTTGAACAACTAAACGTCTCGTAAGGTGGCCTTAGCCGTGATCACCTCTTCCGTCCGCCCTGAGAGCCCCCGGGCTTCAAAAGGTCGTTCGGGTTGAGGTGGATCAGGGTTACCCTGGTCAGGTTCCTTGTTCTTCAGGTATAGCCATCGGCGCTGAGATCGCGCTGAAAGCGGCGACGGCACTCGATGTGGCGTCGGGCCGGGGCTGTGAAGTAAGTTTTGAGGTCAAATGAGTGGTGTAGCAGGGCACACGGTACTGGCGTTTTTTATAGCCCTGGCACTCAGCCTCATCCTCATGCCCATCGCAGTCACGGTGGGCGCCCACCTCAAGATGGTGGTGCAGCCGCGCCTGTTCCGCAACAGCCGCAGCCGGCGCAAGATCAGCTACCTCGGCGGGCCGGCGCTGTGCCTGGCGACGCTCGCCGGTGCCCTGGTGGCGGGTGGGCTCGAGCGGTCGGCGCCGGCCATTCTGGGCGGCGGGCTGGCTCTGCTGATAATTGGGTACCGGGACAACAAGCGCCGGAGCCGCCGCTGGCACCCGGCGCTGGTCGGCAGCCTGCAGGCGTCGGTGGCCAGCGTCGTCTGGTGGCTGGAGTTTCGCCAGGCGCTTCCCGGCCCGACCGGGTGGTTTCTCACCGTCTTCCTTCTGGTCGGCGCCGCCAACGCCTTGAACCTGCTGGACAACATGAACGGGGTGGCGGGCTACACCGCCGCTGCCACCGCCGGAGGCCTCACCTTCCTGGCGTTCATGGGAGGCAACCCCACGATCGCTCTGCCGGTGGCGGCCCTCTGCGGTGCATCCATCGGCTTCCTGCCCTACAACCACAAGCGGGCGAAGGTCTACCTCGGGGCGGGAGCGCCCGAGTTCATCGGCTTCGTGCTGGGGGCCTCGGCGCTCAACGTCTCGCTCTACTTCGGCCCCCGCTGGGCGCCGCTCGCCACGCTGGCCGCGCTGGCGGTGCCGGCGACCGACTCGGCGCTGGCGATCCTGGGCCGGGTCGGCAGCGGCCGCCCGGTGTTCGCCGGGGGTATCGACCACATTTCCCACCGCCTGTTCCGCATGGGGTTCTCCACCCGCAAGGCGGCCCGGCTGCACGGCCTGGCGGCGCTGGCGGCTACCGGATCGGTTGCGGTTGCGCTCTACACCGGCCCCGCCGTGCTCTGGATCACGCTGGGGGTGTTCGCGGCGATCGGCGTCGGCCTCCGGGTGATCGAGGGGCGTGAGCCGGTCCGCACCCGCCGGGGCACGCCGATCCTGCGCTACCTCGGCTACGGCGTGATCGGGATCGTCGTACTGTCCGTTCCGCCCGCGCTGGCGGCGGCCTGGGACCTGCGGGGCGCCCAGCAGGCGTTCCTGGAGGGCAAGGCCCACGCCACCGCGTTCAACGTGGCAGCCGCCCGGGATGCCTTTGCCCGGGGTGGCGAGCTCTCCAAGTCGGCCGAATCCAAGCTCAACTGGCCGCTGACCCTGCCGGCCAAGCTGCTGCCGGTCATCGGCGACAACCTCCGGGCCGCCCAGGCGCTGGCCACCGGCGGGCGGCTGCTGGCGCCGGCCGCCGAGCTGGCGCTCGACGCCACCGCGGTGTTCCCCGCCGGGCCGGCCGGGCCGGAGATCGGCTTCAACGAGGGGCGGCTCAACACCCAGCCGTGGCCCGAGGCGTCGACCGACCTGGCGGAGGCGGCGGTGCTGGCCCGCCTGGCGCTGGCCGACCCGCGGGCGGCGGGCGGCATCCTCCTGCCGCCGATCAAAGGAGCCCGCGAGGAGTTCCTGCGGGACGGCTCCGCTGCGGTCCAGACCCTGGAGAAGGCCAGCGACGCCGCCGCCCTCCTCCCCCACCTGTTCGCCGACGGCACGAAGCGAACCTGGTTCCTGGCGATCCAGAACCCGGTGGAGCTGCGGGCCACCGGAGGGTTCCTCGGGGCGTTCGGGATCCTGAGCGCCGAAAACGGCAAGCTGAACCTCGAACGCTTCGAGTCCAACAACGAGCTGCCGGTGGTCCGCACGCCGGCTCCCGCCTCCGCGGAGTTCGCCCGCAACTACGACAAGTTCTACGCCCGGACCTTCTGGTCCAACACCAACATGACCCCCGACTTCCCCACCGCGGCAAGCGTGCTGGCCGGGATGTGGAAGCAAAGCACCGGACGGCAGATCGACGGGGTGATCGCGATCGACGCGGTGGGGCTGAACCAGCTTCTCGGGATCGTAGGGCCGGTCAGCGTGGCGCCGGTGGGAGAGGTCACCACCGACAACTTCCTGCGCCTGGCCCTGAACGAGGCGTACATCCGGTTCCCGGAGAAGGACAACCGCTCCCGGTTCCTGATCGAGGTCGGCAACGAGGTCTGGCGGCGCCTTCTGGCCGGCAACTTCTCCAACCCGACGTCGCTGATGGTCCCGATGGGCGAGATGGTCGCCACCAAGCGGATCCAGATGTGGAGCCCGGACCAGCTCGACCGGCTGAAGCGCCTGGGACTGGCAGGCGAGCTGCGCCCGGACGAGGACGCCGACTACCTGCTGGTGGTCGGGCAGAACGCGGCCGGCAACAAGGTCGACTACTACGCCCGCCGCCGGATCTCCTACCAGGTGGACCTGACCAACCCGGCCTCGGTACAGGGCCGGGTTGAGGTCGCCATCCAGAACGGGGCGCCGGAAGGCGCCGAGCCGAGCTACATCATGGGCCCGACGCTGCCCAAAGATCCCCCGGGCCTCAACCGCACCTTCACCTCGATCTACCGGCCGGGCGGCACGTTCGTCCTCGGTGCCCAGATGAACGGCGCTCCCAGCCAGGTGGAGAGCTCCAACGAACTTGGACTCGAGGTTGCCTCGAAGTTCCTCGAAATCCCGCCCCAGAGCAACGGCAGCTTCGCCATTCAAACGCAGAGGCAGCTCTCGACGCCGGGCCGCTACAAGCTGGTCGTCCAGCACCAGCCGAACCTCCACCCCGACGAGCTGGTGATCGACATCACCCTGCCCAAGGGGGCCTTCGTGCACAGTTACTCGCCGGGCCTCGAGCTAGTGGGCAACCACCTGAGGTGGACCGGGACGCTGGACCGGGAGATGGAGTTCGAGGTTCGCTACGGCTCGTCGTTCCGGGACCGGACCAACGGGGTGCTGGCAGCGTCGTAGAGGGTTTCCCGGGCGCCGACTGTCTCACTA
>DATABX010000198.1:0-4606 GCA_036259335.1 Actinomycetota bacterium | reverse complement strand
GTTCGACAACGTCCTCGAGCTGCTGAACCGCGAGGGCCGCGACGTCACCCACGCCATGGCGATGCTCATCCCCTGCGCCTGGGAGAAGCTCGAGGACCTGGACGACGACGTCCGCGACTTCTACCGCTACCACTCCTGCCTCATGGAGGCCTGGGACGGACCGGCGGGCGTGGTCTTCACCGACGGCTACAAGATCGGTGCCTCGCTGGACCGCAACGGCCTGAGGCCGCTGCGCTACTCGGTGTGCGAGGACGGCTTTATCGCGTGCTCCTCCGAGGCCGGGTCGATCTACACCCGCGGCCACGGCAGGGTGAAGCGGGGCAAGCTCGGACCGGGACAGATGATCCTCGTCGACCCGGAGGACGGTGGCTTCATCTTCGACCCGGTCAAGGAGCGCCTGGCCAAGCGCAAGCCGTACGGCGAGTGGGTCGCCGAGCACCTGACCCAGACCTCGCTGGTGGCGCCGGACCCGCAGGTTCCTGCCGACCTGGTCAACCGCCAGGTGGCGTTCGGGTACACCAAGGAGGAGTTCACGGTGATCCTGCGGCCGATGGCGTCGACCGCCCACGAGCCGACCTCGTCGATGGGCGACGACACCTCGCCGGCCGTGCTGAGCGAGTTCAACCGGCCCCTCTACAACTTCTTCAAGCAGCGGTTCGCCCAGGTGACCAACCCGGCCATCGACCACATGCGGGAGCGCTCGGTCATGAGCATCCGCACACTGATCGGCCCCCACGATCCGGTGTTGTGGGAGCGGCCCGAGGGCGCGGCGATGCTGGAGGTCGACACGTTCTTGTTGTTCAAGTCGCTCGGCGGCTACCGGTTGGACGCCACCTTCCCGGTGGAGGAGGGCGCCCAGGGGATGATCGCCCAGCTCGAGAACATCTGCCAGGAGGCGGAGCAGGCGGCCCGGATCGGCAGCGGCATCATCGTGGTCTCGGACCGGGACACCAGCTCCGAGCGGGCCCCGATCCCGATGCTCCTGGCGGTCGGAGCGGTGCACCAGAGGTTGATGAACTCGGGCCACCGCACCCGCACCAGCCTTATCGTCGAGACCGACGAGGCCCGGGAGGTCCACCACTTCGCCTGCCTGCTGGGGTACGGCGCCGAGGCGATCTGCCCCCGCCTGGTGCTGGAGTCGTTGACCGACATCGTCAACAAGGGCCGGCTGGGTGAGGACATCGGGGTCCAGGAGGCGCTGATGCGCTACCGGCTGGCGGTCGAGGAGGGCGTGCTGAAGATCATGTCCAAGATGGGCATCTCCACCACCGACTCCTACCGCGGCGCCCAGATCTTCGACGCCATCGGCATCGGCAAGGAGGTCATCGACCTGGCGTTCACCGGCACCCCGTCTCCGCTGGGCGGCATCGGGCTGGCCGAGATCGCCGAGGACGTCCTCCGCCGCCACGCCAAGGGCTTCCAGACCGCCCCCAAGGTTCCCCATCCGGGATACGTCAAGCACCGCAACAACGGCGAGTACCACGCCACCAACCCCGACGTGGTCGACACCCTCCACGAGGCGGTGGCCAACGGCGAGTGGGACACCTACAGCAAGTTCGCGGCGTTGGTGTCCGAGCGCCCGGCGACCGAGCCCCGCGACCTGTTCAAGTTCAAAGCGGCTGAGCCGATTCCGCTGGAGGAGGTGGAGCCGGTTGAGAAGATCACCGCCCGCTTCTCCACCGGGGCGATCAGCCACGGCGCGATCGGCGCCGAAGCGCACGAGACGCTGGCCATCGCCCTCAACTCGATAGGCGGGGCGGCCAACTCCGGAGAGGGCGGCGAGGACCCCAGCCGCTACCGGGACGAGCGGCGCTGCAAGGTGAAGCAGGTGGCGTCGGGCCGCTTCGGTGTGACGCCGGAGTACGCCTCGTGGGCCGAGGAGCTGCAGATCAAGATCGCCCAGGGCTCCAAGCCCGGCGAGGGCGGCCAGCTGCCGGGACACAAGGTCACCGACGAGATCGCCGGCCTCCGGCACACCCGCCCGGGCGTCGCCTTGATCTCTCCCCCGCCGCACCACGACATCTACTCGATCGAGGACCTGGCGCAGTTGATCTTCGACCTGAAGCAGGTAAACCCGAAGGCAACCGTGTCGGTGAAGCTGGTGGCCGAGGCGGGCGTCGGCACGATCGCCGCCGGCGTGGCCAAGGCTCTGGCGGACGTGGTCCAGATCTCGGGATGGGACGGCGGCACCGGCGCCAGCGCCCTGTCGTCGATCAAGAACGCCGGCCTGCCCTGGGAGTTCGGAATCGCCGAGACCCAGCAGACGCTGATGCAGAACGGCCTTCGGGACCGGGTCCGGATCCGGGTCGACGGCGGCATGAAGAGCGGGCGGGACGTGATTATGGCGGCCCTGCTCGGCGCCGACGAGTACTCGTTCGGCACCTCGCTGCTGCTCGCAGAGGGGTGCATCATGGTCCGCGCCTGCCACCGCGACACCTGCCCTGTCGGCATCGCCACCCAGCGCAAGGACCTGAGGGCCAAGTTCACCGGCACGCCGGAGAAGGTGGCCCGCTACCTGCTGTTCGTGGCCGAGGAGACCCGCCGCATCCTGGCTTCCCTCGGGCTTCGGTCGATCGACGAGGCCATCGGCCGGATGGACCTGCTCGAGACCCACCTGGTGGGCCCCCGGGCCGGCATGCTCGACCTGACGCCGCTGATGTTCCAGGAGGAGGGCACCCGGCACTTCGTCGCCCCCCACCCGATCCAGCAGCCGACGTCTGAGCTCGGCGACCAGGTCTTCGACGACTGCATCAAGGCCCTTCTGGAGGGCGGCGAGGTCGACGTCTCCCATCCGATCCACAACAAGGACCGGACCGTGGGCGCCCGCCTGGGCGGCGCAATCGCCCACGACCACGGCGCCAAGGCGCCTCCCGGCAGAGCCACCGTCCGCTTCGAGGGCGAGGCCGGCCAGAGCTTCGGTGCGTTCCTCAGTGAAGGCGTCGACTTCATCCTCACCGGTGAAGCCAACGACTACGTCGGAAAGGGCATGGGCGGCGGCCGGATCGTCATCAAGGCGCCGGAGAACGACGCAGGAGACCCGCACCTGATCGGCAACACGGTTCTGTACGGCGCCACGGGCGGCAAGCTGTTCGTCGCCGGCCGGGGTGGAGAGCGGCTGTGCATCCGCAACTCCGGCGCCACCGCGGTGGTCGAGGGCGCCGGGGACCACGCCTGCGAGTACATGACCGGCGGCACCGTGGTGATCCTCGGCCCCACCGGCTGGAACATGGGTGCCGGCATGACCGGCGGGCAGGCCTACGTCTGGGACCCCGAGCTGCGCCTCAGGGCCCGGGTCAACCCGGAGCTGGTCGACCTCCACCGGCCCCGCCGGACCGACCTGGCCGAGCTGCTCGAGCTGATCGCCGACCACGCCGAGCTGACCGGCTCGGAGCGGGCGTACTCGATCCTGGAGAACTGGGACACCGAGTCCGAGCACTTCTGGCGCCTGGCGCCCAAGGCCGAGGTGGCGAGGATCGAGAGCGCCCACGAGGGCTCGCTCGCCGGCGCCTGAGCCGCCGGCCGGCATCCCGGCTAGGCTTGTCGGGATGGACGACGAGCCGTTTCCGACTCCCGCCGAGCTCAACGAGCAGGGCCGCGGCCCGCTCATGGAGCGGATGGGCATCGAGTGGGTGTCGGCGACGCCGGAGCGCATCGTCGCCCGCATGCCGGTGTCCGGCAACTCGCAGCCCTGGGGGATGCTCCACGGCGGGGCGTCGGCGGTTCTGGTCGAGAGCATCGCCTCCCTCGGCGGCTGGATGGCGGACCGCAGCAAGCTGGCGCTCGGAGTGGAGCTCAAGGTGAACCACCTGCGTCCGGCCTCCGCCGGCTGGGTGACCGCGACCGGCAAGCCGCTGCACTCGGGGTCGACGCTTGCCGTGTGGGCGGTCGAGATCACCGACGAACAGGGCCGGATGACCGCGTTCGGGACCTGCACGGTGGCGATGCGGGAGCGGCGCGACTAGCCGGTTGGCCTCTAAGGTGAAGCAATGAAAATCTACGAGCGGAGCCCGGGAGAAAAGGATTCCTCCCCCGCCGGCGAGATGAGCCTGATGGAGCACCTCGAGGAGCTCCGCGGGCGGATGTTCAAGATGGCCCTGGCGTACGCGGTCGCCTGCGCGGTGGCGTGGTTCCTCTACTCGCCGATCCTCGCGATGCTGATCCACCCGCTGTCCAAGCTGCCGGTGGCCGACCAGATCCTCGACGGCGGCCAGCTGATCTACACCGCCCCGACCGAGGCGTTCGTCATCCGCCTCAAGGTCACCGCCTTTACCGGCATGGTCTTCGCGCTGCCGGTGATCCTGTTCCAGCTGTGGCGCTTCGTCACACCGGGCCTCCACGCCCACGAGAAGAAGTACGCGCTCCCCTTCGTCGTGGTGTCGGTGGCGCTGTTCGGCCTGGGCGTGGCCGTCGCCTTCCTGTCGCTGCCGAAGGCGCTCGAGGTGCTGGCCGGCTTCGCGGGGACCGAGCTGGTGCTGCTCCCCCGGGCGGCCGACTACCTGTCCTTTGTGCTGATCCTCATCGCCGCCTTCGGCTTCTCGTTCGAGTTCCCGATCATCCTGCTAGGGCTCACCCTGGTCGGGGTCCTGAGCAGCGAGAAGCTGCGGGA
>DATABX010000197.1:0-7826 GCA_036259335.1 Actinomycetota bacterium | reverse complement strand
CTTCCCCTTCTGCACCGCCGAAGCGAGTTTCAAGCTGGGGCCCGAACTTTCCGTCTCCTGATGACCCGGGCCAAGCGACGTGCAACGACGGCATCAACAATGACAATGACGACGACGGCGCCGATGCCTCAGACAAATTTTGCGACGACTACCAGGACCGCGAGCACTAGGGATCCGTTAGGGACCACCTTCGTTTCGGTGGGGCGGCAATGGATTGAGACCTGAATGCTACCTACGCGGCTTCAGCCGCAGCCTTCCCTTTAGGACTTGGGGGAACGGCCGAACAGCTTCTTCAGCTTGTCCTTGAGGTCCGGGGCCAGAAGCATGTTGTTGTTCTGGCTCTTGATCACCTTCACCAGGCGGAGCCCCAGCAGCACCAGGGACACCAGAATGAAGAGCTGCACGCCCACCACCAGGGCGAACCAACCGCCCGACAAGTCATCCAACTTGGTCCGCCCTTCCTATCCGGTAGTTAACCCTGGAACGAGAGTAGCGCCTGCTCGTACTGGCCCGCCTGCTCCGGTGTGAACACGTGCCCCAGGCGCAGAAGGATTACCCCATTGGTGAACTGGTACTCGGGCGCCGCCTGCGGGAACTGCCTGCGAGCTTGTTCCAGGGCCGCCTTGCGATTCTCCAGGTCCTCCGCGTTGTTGAAGATCTCCACGATTCCCCCGGAGCTCTGGAACGCGATCACATCCATGTTGGGCAGCTTCTCGAGCGGCATCCGGGTGTCGTGGAACAGCGCCTTGCCGACGTACTGGCCGGGGCGCCCCAGCCGGGTGAACGGGTCGTTCTCCGCGTTGTAGACGTCGGTCCGGCCGATCGGCAGCTCCTGGGCCTTCAGGTGCTCGACGACCGCCCCCGCATCGACCTGACCGGTCACGCCACTCGGGGACTGAAGGGACAGGTCGTCCTCGGGCGGAGGCTCCTGCCGACAGGCGACGGATAAGCACACCAGGGACAGGCCGAGGATCAAACGAAGCAGGGATTTGCGCGGTAGCAGAACTGATCACTCCTTAAAAGTCACGTCCTAGCGGCTGGGGGCCGCCGTCGCTACCACATTAGTCGCAACCCGAGCCAAGACAAAAATCAGGCCCAGGAAGCCGAAGCTTGCCTGGGCCTGACGGAATATAGCTTGTTGTGGCTGAGAAGCCTCCTAGCCCAGAAGACCGGTGCCGAGGAGCCCGTTCAGCACATCGGTGAGACCACCGTTGCCCAGAAGACCGTCCAGCAGGGAGATGTCCCCGATGTCAACCGGAAGGTCGATCAGGTCCTCGAGATTCACGTTTAGGTCGTTGAGAAGGCTGAGGCACGATGCGTCGAGGTTGATAAGGCCGTCAACCGAACCGATGCTCTCGCAGCTGTGAATGTCGCGTCCGGCGGTGACGTTCTGCACCGGGATCGGTACGAAGGTGAAGACCGGCACCGGGACCGCAACGTGGTGCTTGACGGGATGCGGGTGGTGCGGGATGACCGTGGTCTTGCAGATCGTGCCGGGACAGACCACGTTCGAGCCGCAGCCGAAGCCGTGACAGTCCAGCGAGACGTCGCTCTCGTTGGTCGAGTTGCTGGTGGCCGATGCACCGTGCGGGCCGGCTGCTGCAGCGGAGTTGCTGCTACCGGTGCTGTCGACGTCCAGGGTGTCAACCCCGCCGGCGACCTGCACTCCGGTGCTTCCGACACCGCTGGTGGTGGTGGATGCCGACTGGCCGGGCGTCGTGGCGGTGGAGGTGCTGTTGGTGCTGGATGTGTTGTTGACCACGACGGTTTGTGCTTGGGCCACAGCAGGCACCAGTAGTGCTAGTGCTGTCCCAAGGACAAACACCATGATCTTCATTCTCGTCATACGTCTACCTCCCCCAAAGAAACAAATTCAAGAAATCGTTAGCGCAAAGTGATGGCGTAATCCTTGCACCTTGCGGGTCCATATTCAATCAGCAATGCAACAGTCTGTTGAAGTACCCAAACTTCAGAGACCGAACCTAATCCGCCGCGCATTTTCTATCACAGTGCCGCCTGTGCCCGGGACCTTCCCCATCCTCTATTGGGTGTCGAGGCGGGACGATTTACCGGTCGTTGCCACGCTAAGTGTTCGGCAACCACTATTCGC
This sequence comes from Actinomycetota bacterium, assembly GCA_036259335.1. Taxonomy (GTDB): domain Bacteria; phylum Actinomycetota; class CADDZG01; order JAHWKV01; family JAHWKV01; genus JAJCYE01. Next base: position 5,716 of record DATABX010000197.1, on the reverse strand, counting down.
GCGTTAAGGGGAAGACAAATTTACAAAAGTGTTCTTCTAAGGCGACAAAGATACTTGGACTGGGGTACCCCCGCCAGAGTATGCTTCACCACGGTGGCTTCGGTCGCCGGCCCCGGCCTCCTTCGAGTCCGGGCAAACGACAATTGAAGAACAACATCTCGTTTTACTTGGACGGAAGGGGAGCAGATGCTCAGTGTGAAGCGAAGCCGCTTGTTAGTACTGTCGCTGATGGTGTGCGGGGCACTGTTTCTGGCGGCTCCGGCAATCGCACAGACCCTCGCGACCTTCACGACCAACGCCAGTGGAACCTTCAGCGGAACCGTCACCATCCCGGCGGGAACCGCACCGGGCATCTACGACCTCACTGCGACCGGCCTCGGCCCGGCCACCAGCCCCTACCCGCCCACCAGCACGGGCAGCCTGGCGGTCTCCGCCAACGTGGTTCAAGCGGGACAGAGCATCACGGTCAGCGGCTCGGGCTTCGCAGCCAACACCCCGGTGGTCGTGTCCCTTTCCTTCGTGGCCAACGCCGCTTCCAACATGACCATCGCCCAGACCACCAACACGGTCAGGACCCTGACCGCCCGCATCCGGGTGGTAGCTCCGGGCACCGGCGTCGGTGACGCCGGAGGCAACATCACTATCAACAACAACGCCTCCTGCACCAGCGACGCCAAGGCGACCGCCTCGGCCGGCTACACCATCGCCCAGACCGGAACGGTCATCAACAACAACAACTCCGTAGAATGCCGGTCGGAGGCGACCGCAACCGGCGTGGTCCACAAGATCGAGACCGCCAAGCCGGTGACCAAGGTGCTTGCCCGGACCGGTGTCGACGCCCTGCCGCTGCTGGCAGCCGCTCTCGCCACCATCCTGCTGGGCTCGGTGCTGCTGAGCGCAGGCCGCCGACGGAGTCGCTTCGAGGGCTCGGTACGCTCCGCGTAAATCCGACCCAGGTCGCGCCGCTATAATCGAACAGCTTCGAACGCGCCCGAAGCACGCGGTCGCTCCGAAAGCGAAAGGGCGTAACCTTGGAACTTCGTGACTACCTGCGCATCCTGTGGGGGCGCCGCTGGCTGATCGTCCTCTGCATGGCAGTGGCCGCGGCGTCCGCCCTCGGATTCTCAGCCCGGATCACTCCAACCTACGAAGCTACAGCCAAGGTCTTCGTCGGTCCCCGCACGGTTGAGAAAGACGACGCGGCGGCAGTGCTTCAGGAGCTGACCGCCTCCCAGCAGTACGTCACCTCGTACGCCGAGATGCTGAAGAGCCGGCCGCTGGCCGAGATCGTCGTCGAGCAGACCGACGCTCCGATCACTCCTTCCGAGCTGAGCGAGAAGACCGAGACCAAGATCCTTCCCGACACCCGCCTGATCGAGGTGTCGGTAACCGACCCCAGCCCGGGCAACGCCGAGCAGTACGCCAACCTCATGGTCGACAACTTCGTCAAGGACGAGCGCGGCCTGTTCGGCGGAGGAGCCGGGATAACTGCGTCGGTATTCGAGAAGGCCCAGCGACCGACCGAACCCGTCAGCCCCAAGCCCCTCCAGAACGGCATCATCGGCGGCCTGCTCGGGTTGATGCTCGGGGTCGGCGTGGCGTTCGTCCTCGAGCAGCTGGACACCACCCTGCGCAACAAGGAAGACGTGGAGAAGATTCTGGCGCCCATTCCGGTGATCGCGACCATCCCTCTGTCCCCCACCGGCAAGGAGTGGTCGATCTTCATGGAGACCGACACCAACTCCCCGCAAGCCGAGGCGATGCGGATCCTGCGCACCAACATCCAGTTCTTCTCGGTCGACAAGCCGGTCAACCGGGTACTGGTGACCAGCCCGTTCGCCGGCGACGGCAAGACCACCGTGGCGACCAACCTCGCCGTGGGCATGGCGGCCGTCGGCTCCTCGGTGATGTTGATCGAAACCGACCTGCGCAAGCCGGTGCTGGCCCGCTACTTCCCCCGCGAGCGGGCTCCGGGGCTGTCGGACGTCCTGTCCGGCCAGGCCAAGCTGTCCGACGCCATCCAGCAGACCCGCATCCCCAACCTGTCGATAATCGTGGCCGGCCCCACCCCGCCCAACCCGTCCGAGCTGCTGGGGAGCGAGCGGATGGCCGACCTGATCAACACCGTGTCCCAGATGGTCGACATCGTGATCCTGGACACCCCGCCGGCGCTGCCGGTCACCGACGCGGCGGTGCTTGCTCCGCACACCGACGGAGTGATCCTGGTGGTGCGGGCCGGGCAGACCCACGCCCACAAGGCGCTGGACGTCACCAAGAACTTCGAGCGGCACGACGTCCGGGTCCTGGGTGTGGCGATCAACGGCGTAGAGCGGGAGATGGACGGCGGCTACTACTACCGCTACACCTACGGGCGGGAGGAGGAGCGGGGCAACGCCGGACGCAGGCGCAGCCGCGACGAGGACTACGGCTCCCAGGAGTTCGACGACTTCGTGGTGGGCAACGTGCGCCCGGCGCACCGACCCAACCCGGCGCCTCCCAAGCCGGTGGCTCCTCCCCGTTCGCCGGCCGGTCGCCAGGGGTCGGTCGCAGGCCCCAAGCCGGCTTTCCGGCCCGACCCGGCCCGTCCCCCGGTGAAGTCCCCGCCCCGCCGCACCGGCAGGACCGCCGACGAGGCACGCAACGCCGCCTTCCGGGCCAAGCTGCGCAACAGCCTGGGTGACATCTCGGACGAGGACGACTACCGCTAGCGGCCGCGCCGCTAGCTTTGGGAATCCTCCTCGGAGACGCTCGTGCCGGCGTCGTCCATCATGAGGACGATCTCCTCCTCGATTTCGACCTCGCTAACCGCCATCCCGCCGCTCCGGCGCCGGCCCCTGCGCCGCCTGCGGCTTGACCTCGGCGGCCGGAGAATGGCTTCCTCCTCCTCCACGTCGACCTCCGGTTCGGGGCGCACCGCAACCGGCTTGGCCTCCAGGTTGGGGTCGGTGGGTTCTTCAGGCGCCGGCACCTTGATGATCAGCCGGTACTCCTGCGGGGTGGTGGGAACGCCGTACTCGCTCTGCATCGCACCGATGAGCTCCTCGAGCACCGTTCCGTCGGGGGGAAGGGTTGTGAGCTGGGCGGGCCGTGAGGTCATCTGCTCGAGGACCGAAACCTCTTTCGCCGATCCCCTCCCACGGCGCCGTCCGGTGGGCTGGCCGCCCTGTCGCTCCTCGACCGGGTCCGAACCGCTTCCCGGCTGGCGTTCGCCGGCGGTGCTCCGGCGGCCCCGCTTGCCTTTGCGGCGGCGGCCTCCTCTAGACACTGCGGATCGCGGGTAGGTCAGGCAAGCTGGCGATCCTCGAACGGTACGGTCGTCGCATCCCTCCACAGCCGCTCGATGCCGTAGAACTCTCTTTCTTCGATGTGGAAGATGTGAACCACGATGTCCAGGTAGTCCAGCAGAACCCAACGGTTCTCCCTCTCGCCCTCCCGCCGGTAGGGTTTGAGCCCGTTCTCCAGCATCTTGCGCATCACCTCGTCGGCAATGGTCTTGACCTGGCGCTCGGTGTTGCCCGAGCAGATTACGAAGTAGTCGGTTATCCCGATCAGCGGCTCGACGTCCAGAATCAGGATCTCTCCGGCCTTCTTGGCCGAAGCTGCTTCAGCTGCAATCAACGCCTTGGAACGGGATTCCTTCGAGATTCACATCACCCCTTAAAGCTCGGATGCCTACCCCAATAGCATAGCCCGCCTCAGCCGGTCGTCCGGTACAACTTCCTCTCGTCGATAAACTCGCGAACCTCCCGCGGAAGCAGGTACCGGATGGGCCGGCCCTCGGTCACCCGCCGCCGGATGTCGGTGGACGAGATCGCCAGAGCCGGGATCTCCATCACGCTTACCCGGTTACTGAACAACTCCCCGGCCGGACTTCCGAGGCTGTAGCCCGGACGGTTGGCGGCGATGAAGTGGGCCTCCTCGAGCACCGCCTCGGGGTCCTTCCACGACAAGATCTCCGCCACCGCGTCGGTGCCCGTGATGAAGAACAGCTCGACCTTCTCCCCGTAGAACTCCCGGAACGCCCGCAGGGTGTCGATGGTGTAGGTGGGCCCGCCCAGGTCGATCTCGATGCGGGAGACCGAGAAGCTGTCGTTGGAGGAGGTCGCCAGAACCGTCATCAGGTAGCGGTCCTCGGCGGCGGAGACCCCGCGTTTCTGCCAGGGGTTGCCCGAGGGGACGAAAACCACCTCGTCCAGCGAGAACTGGATGCGCGCCTCCTCGGCGCAGACCAGATGGCCGTTGTGGATGGGGTCGAAGGTTCCGCCCATGATGCCGATGCGGCGGGGTGCATCGCCTCCGGTCAACGCACCACCGGAGGAAGGGGTCCGGTGGTCTCCTCCCCCGGGTCGTAGGGCTCCGGCTCCGGCTCGAACTCCTCCCCCAGCAGCAGCGAGGTGACCAGGCGGTAGACCTCCTCCGCCCGCGGCAGATAATCGAGGGAGGCCAGGCTGAGCTGCTCGCCGGCCGAGTCGAGCTTCAGCTCGCCGTAGCCCAGGATCCGGCCCCACACCGAGCGGACGAACCGGGTCTCGGTGACCCGGGCCAGCCGGACCGCCGAGACGCTGACCGAAAGGATCCCCCTCAGCAGCAGCACCCGCTCGTCGGTGATCACGTAGTACGAGCGCCACCAATCGGCCACCTTGTAGGCGGTGTAGGCGGTCATGGCGAGGGCGAGGACGAGCACGGTCTGGTCGACGACCGGGATCGGGTTGCCCTCGGTGAGAACGAACGAGACCAGGCCCACGACGATCAACGTCGCCAGCCACACGACAATCGGCTTGACCATCAGCACCGGGTGCCGGCGGATGGTGCGCAGCACCCTCTCCCCCGGAGCAAGGAACCGGGAGGCGCCACGCAGGCGTGGAGGTTTGGGCATCGGGTGTCTCCGGCTAGAGCGGGCGGTTACAGACATAGGATAGACACCTGCCAGCATGAATCCATCGATCCTGCGGAAACCTCCCGCTCTCTTACTGCTTGTCGTCCTTGTCGCCGCGCTGGGTGCCTGCGGGACCGAGCCGGCGTCCGGCGAGGTGGTCGGCGGGCTCCCGGAGGGCACGCTGGTGATCTCGAACGGGGATTCGTTGACGCTGCAGGTTCAGCTGGCGTTGACCCCGTCGGCGCAAGCCCGGGGTCTGATGGGCGTCGAGGAGATCCCGCAGGACTACGGCATGGTCTTTTTGTGGTCGGAGCCCGGCGTCCACGCGTTCCATATGAAGGACACCCTGATCCCGCTGGACATCGCGTTCTGGGACACCGGCGGCCGGATCGTCGACATCCAGACCATGGAGCCGTGCCGGCAGGCAAACTGCCCGATCTACACGCCCTCCGGCGAGCACATCGCGGCGGTTGAGGTCCGGGGCGGCCTGTTGGAGTCCAACGGGGTAAAGGTCGGGGACCGGGTGGAGCTGACCGAGACCTAAAGCTACTTGCGCAGGTGCCAGTTGTCCGGCGCCACCAGCTCGTCGGCCGCCGCGGGGCCCCAGGTGCCGGCCGGGTAGGGCTCGGTGGGGCTCTTCGGAAGGATCTTCTCGACGATCTCCCAGGAGCGCTCGATCTCGTCGGCCCGGGTGAACAGGGTGGCGTCGCCGATCATCGCGTCGAGGATCAGCCGCTCGTAGGCCTCGGCCGGAGCGCTCATGAACGACTCGTCGTAGTCGAAGTCCATGTCCACCGGGGCGACCTTCATGTCCGGGCCGGGCACCTTGGCCCCGAAGGT
>DATABX010000196.1:0-2595 GCA_036259335.1 Actinomycetota bacterium | reverse complement strand
GTGTGGGAAGAGGTGATCATCCACCTGCCGGTGGACATCAAGCTGGTGTCGCTGTCGGCCACCCTGTCCAACGCCGAGGAGTTCGCCGACTGGATGCAGACCATCCGGGGCGCCACCCACGTGATCCTCGAACACGAGCGGCCGGTGGAGATCCAGCACCACTACCTGGTGGACGGGGCCCTCTACCCGATGTTCACGTGGGAGGGCGACGAGCCGGCTCCCAACCCTCAGATCCGGCTGCTGGAGTCCCGTTCGAACTGGGACCGGCCGGCTCGCAAGGGCCAGCCGCCGCGCAAGGGCCGTCCGGTAAAGCGCCGCTTCCCGCGCCGGGCCGACCTGGCCGAGCTACTGGACGCCGAAGAGAAGCTGCCGGCCATCTACTTCATCTTCTCCCGCAAGGGGTGCGACGCCGCGGTGCAGCAGTGCCTTCGGGCCGGGGTGAGCCTGACCAACACCAAAGAGCGCAGGGAGATCCGCAAGTTCGCCGAGGCCCGCACCGCCTACCTGGATCACAACGACCCGGACATCCTGGGGTACGACGAGTGGATCGAGGCGCTCACCGCCGGGGTGGCCGCCCACCACGCCGGCTTGATTCCGGTGTTCAAGGAGACCGTCGAGGAGCTGTTCAAGGGCGGTCTGGTGAAGCTGGTCTTTGCCACCGAGACGCTGGCGCTGGGGATCAATATGCCGGCCAAGACCGTACTCATCGAGAGCCTGAACAAGTTCACCGGCGAGCGGCACGAGATGCTGACGCCGGGACAGTTCACCCAGCTGACCGGCCGGGCCGGCCGGCGGGGGATCGACGTCGTCGGCCACGCGGTGGTTCCCCAGCAGCCGGACATCCCGTTCCGGCAGATCGCCGGCCTGGCGCTGACCCGCACCTACCCGCTGATCTCGTCGTTCCAGCCCTCCTACAACATGGCGACCAACCTGGTGCGCAACTACTCCCGGGAGGAGGCGGAGCACCTGCTGAACTCGTCGTTCGCCCAGTACCGCACCGACAAGGACGTCGTCGTGGTCGAACAGCTGGTCGACCGCAACGAGGCTTACCTGGCCTCCTACCGGGAGAAGATGCACTGCGACAAGGGCGACTTCGAGGACTACTGGCGGCTGCGGGAGACCTACCACCGCCTCTCGCTGTCGGTGAAGGCCCGGGAAGCCGAGCACTCCCGGAACCAGATCGAGAAGGCGCTGGCCACGATCGGCCCCGGCGAGGTCTGGCAGGTCAGGACCTCCCGGATCAACGGCAACGTGGTGATGGTGTCGACCGAGCCGACCCAGAAGGGCGGCACCCGGGCGGTCGCCCTGACCGACACCTCGCGGATCGTCAAGGTGGGCGCCAACGAGCTTCGGGAGCCGCCCCACCCGGTGGGGACCCTGAAGCTCGACAAGGAGTCCTGGGCGACCCTGAGGGCCCGTAGCGGCTCCCGCCTGGACCACGCCCTCAGGCGCAAGCTGGCGGGGGCGTTGAAGGAGTTCGACCGCAACGGCGGCCGATCCAAAACCTCCGCGCCGGCGCTTATGGACGAGGACGTCGAGCTGGCGCTGGCCCGGACCGCGATGCTCCAGCACCCGTGTCACAGCTGCCCGGACCGCGACCGCCACGCCCAGTGGGCCGAGCGGGCCGCCCGGATGGCCCGGGAGAACGAGGTGCTGCACAAAAAGGTCCTGTCGAAGACCGAGACCCTTTCCCGCCGGTTCGAGCGGATCCTCGGGATCCTGGAGGAGTACCACTACCTCGACGGGTTCAATTTGACCGGCAAGGGCTGGTCGCTGGCGCGGATCTACAACGAGAACGACCTGCTGGTCACCGAGACCCTGGCGCGGGGGTGGCTGGACGATCTCGAGCCGGCCGAGCTGGCGGCCCTGCTGTGCGTCTTCGTCTACGAGAGCCGGGGGCCGGTCGAGGTGGCGGGCCCGCTGCCGACCTCGGCCACCAAGCGGACCTACGGCAAGATCGCCCGGCTGGAGGAGCGGATGAAGCGGAGCGAGATGCGGGCCGGCCTGGAGATGATCCGGGGAACCGAGACCGGCTTCGCTATGACCGTCTACCGCTGGTGCCTGGGGGACCCGCTCGAGGACGTCATCGACGAAGACTCCAGCCCCGGAGACTTCATCCGGTCGACCAAGCAGACCATCGACCTGCTCCGGCAGGTGCAGGGGGCCGCCGAGGACGAAGAGCTCCGCCGCCGGCTGACCGGCGCAATCGAGGGGCTGAACCGCGGCGTGGTCGCCTACAGCGGCGTCGCGTGGTGACCACCCAATCGGCGACAATCCTTCGATGAGCTCCCCCTACGGCAAGGCGACGGTGCTCGTCGGACTCACGCCGGCCGGAAAGCCGGAGATGACCGGCGACGAGGTCCACGCCCTCCTGGACAAAGTCGACATCGAGTACGAGGTCGAGAGTGCAGCCCGGCCCGGCGACTGCACCACCCTGGCGCGGGCGGCGGTGGAGAAGGGGAGCGGTTACCTGATCTGGCTGGGGGACGACTGGACCCTGCACGAGGTGGTCAACGGCATCATGGACGAAACCGGCCCGATCAACCCCGAGCTGGTGATGGCCGGCATTCCGGGTGCTTCCGGGAGCGACTTTTT
>DATABX010000195.1:0-4641 GCA_036259335.1 Actinomycetota bacterium | reverse complement strand
GGCCTGGTTGGCCGCGGGCGGCGGGTGGGAAGCCGTTGGGCGGAGTGGATTCTCACCGACGACCTCGGCCGGATAGTCGAGGCCGTGGCGGTCAACCGTGGCCGAGCCAGCAGTGCAGGCACCAGGTGTGGGCCTCGAACTCCTCGGGCAGCCGGAAGTGATGCAGCTGGTCCGGGGAGATCGTGTTGGCCTCACCGAAGGGGTCGATGGCGCAGGATGTCCCCTGGACCCAGGTCACGTTCCGGCAGGGGCCGTCCCAGCCGTGCCAGGCCGCCAGCGGCCCCCGGCACCGGGGGCACGACCGCGGTTCGTCGGGCAGGTAGTAGTCGTGGTCGGACATCGCCCTACCAGCTTAGAGCCCTCCCGGGAGGTTCTCCGGGCACCCGCCGTCGACTGGCATAGAAACTCGCCAAAAGGGAAGGTCTACCCCGCACCGACGAAGGAAGCGCCGTTGAACGATGACGAACGCAGCACCCGCCTGACCCGCACGATCTCCCGGGTCGCAGGCTACCTCGGATCGTTCCCGGCCATCCTCCTGGCACTGGGCATCGTGGTCGGGTGGCTGGTCGTCGCCATGCTCGTGGAGGACCGATCCCGCACCACGGTGTTCGACCTGCTCACCATGTTCGCCACGGTTTCGACGTTCATCATGGTGTTCATCATCCAGAACACCCAGAACCGCGAGGAACGCGCGGTGCAGACCAAACTCGACGCCCAGGCCAACGCTCTGCGGCAGATCATGGACCGCCTCGACATACCGCGCGAACAGCCCCTTTCCCGGCTTGCCGGCCTGGAGGAGGCGCCGGAACAGGAGATCAAGCAGGAGCAGGAGCGGGTAAGGCACGGTCCCTCCCGAAACGAGTCCACCGGCCCGCAAGTCGCCCAGCCGAATTGAGGAAGGGTTCGTCTACCGGACCCGGCTTGCCTGGATGCGCACCGCGGTCACCTTCATCGGCGCCGGGCTGCTGTCCGCCAGGCTGCTCGTAGTCGACGACGCGGCATCCGGGGGGATCTGGCTCGCCATCGAGGTTCTGCTGCTGGTCCTGACCGTGACCGCGGCCTTCGGGTATCGCATCCGGAGCCGGGGTCAAAACAGCAGCACCGACCACCTCCTGCGCGCTCAGTGCGTCGGCCTGGCCGGCGCCGCAGCCCTGGCGCTCGCCGGGTTGGTGTTCGACTGAACCCGAAAACCGGTCTTAGGGTGCCGGCCGCCGGGACAACACCGACCGGCAGTCGGTCTCGTCCGGCAACACCGGCCTCAGGAAGGTGGTGAAGACCCGGCCGGAATCCGTCCAGTTGGGTTCGACCTCGCTTCCCGCCGCCTGCAGGATCGTGTCCACCTCGCTGCGGGACAGCTCGGCGCAGCCGGTATCCGGGCCGGCCGGCGTCAGGCCGGTAAGCCCGGCGGCCAGGGGCCACTCGGGAAGTGGCTGCTCGGGCGCCAGATCCTCAAGCCGGCCCTGGTCGTCGGCGAAAACCAGGTAGCGGTCGGATACCAGGACCTCCGGATCCCCCACCGAACCCTCCGGCAGCCAGGGCTCCAGATCGAACATGCGCTCGTACCACGCCGAAAGCGCCAGCCGGCGGCGGCGATCCTCGGGCTCCATCCGCACCGAGTCCAGAGAGGATCCGAGCGCGTAGGCCGACTTCTCGTGGGTCCGCCCGTCGGCCTGAAGTTCGAGGTAGGTGGTGTCCCCGTCGGTGATGCCGGGGGTGCCGTAGTCCACCGGGGGACCGAACAGGCCTGCGTCCTGAGCGGCCCGAAGAATCGCCTCGATTCCCTCCGGTGAGATCTGCCGGGCCTCGATCGACGGAAGGATCTGCGGGTTTGACGGGTCCCGGTAGACCGGCGTCAAGAGCCGGCCGTCACCGTAGAGCAGGAAGGTCGGGACGTCGCTCAAATTGTCACCGGGCCAGGTGAAGCCACCCGTCGACAGAACGCTGAGCACCCGGGCAGCCGGATCCTGCGGGTAATCGATGTCCGGCTGAGGTGCGGGGGCCGACCCACCGCCGCAGGCCGCGGCAAGCAGCAGGACCACCGTCGCCGGAACCAGCCGCTTCACGGCGCCGGGGCCGCCGGACACCCGGCGTCGCCTGCGAGCAGCGGCTGAAACCGGACGGCGTAGAGCTTGCCGTTGCTGCTCCAGGGCGTTCCGCCCCTAGCGGAGCCCGCAGTTTCGAGCACGGTGGCCAGATCTTCACCGTCGACGACGCCGCACCTCCCCGAGGGCTGCGCCGGGCCGGTCTGGAACGGAGAAACCAGAACCTCCCCGAACCGGTCCAGGTCCCCCAGCGGCCACTCCAGCGGTTGCCCGAGGGGGCTGCCGAGCGCCGCTGGGAGCTCGGCGGCGGCAACGATCATTCGCTCGAACTCGAACTCTTCAGCGCGACCGACCGCTGCCTCGGGTAGCCAGAGCTCGATGTGGGTGAACCGCTCGTGGAAATCGAGGATCTTGAGACGGCCGTCCCGCACCTCCCAGGCGACCGGCTCCCCCAGGAAGTACCGGCCCAGGTTGTCCACCTGCACCTCATGGACCTCGCCGTCATTGAAGCGGAAGGTTGTGGAGGTTACGGTGGCCGGGAGCCCCGAAGGCCCCGGATAGCTCCTGGACCGGTTGAGGCCGGCCTTCCCGGCGGCATCGGTAATCTCGTCAACCGCCTCGTCGGTTAGCTGCCTCACCTGGAAGCCCCGAATCGCAGGGCCGGTTACCGGGTTGTCCACCGCGGCCGGCGTCACCAACCTGCCGTCTGCGAAGAGCAGGGTGGGAGGTTCGTTGTAGGTCACGGGGGCGACAGGCCCGGTTTCTAGCCGCAGGACTACGCGGTCGGGATCGGCCGGCGAGCCGGTGCACGCCACCAGCACAGCCAGCACCCCCAGAACCAGCAGCCGGAACCTCGGAAACATTCCCGCAGTCTAGGGGCCGCTACTGACAATTCCTAGCTATTCCCCACGTTTCCGAGGAGTTGTCACCCCGGGCTGAAAGAATTGTCGTCAGCCCTTGCATCGTCAAATAACAGCCGTGTAGTATCACGGAGCACATCACAACATGTGCCCACGCAGGTGGGAGATTCACCACATCTTGTGGAATCTTCTCTCTCGATCGAACGTTGTTGTAGGCAGGACACCGGCCCGCTTAATGGGCCGGCGGGACACGAACAGTCGCGGGTTGCTGGGTAGCCGTTGGCTCCGGTGAAGCCCCTGAGTACACTCCCCAGAAAGAAGGCCTGAATGCTGATTAAGAAGAGCAACGGCGTTACCGAGCCGTTCCAGGTGTCCAAGCTCCAGAAGATCCTCGACGCCGCAGCCACCGGGCTGGAAGACGTCGACACCTACTCGGTCCTGGTGGATGTCGAGGTCGGCATCTACGACGGCGTGACCTCCAAGGAGCTTGGCGAGCTGGTCCTCAGCTCGTGCCTGCAGCACGTCCAGGACGACCCCGGCTACAGCCTGCTTGCCGCCCGGGTCCTGCTCTTCGACCTGTACAAGCGGGCCCTCGGCAAGCACTCGTTCGACGACATCAAGGCCGCCCACGTCGCCCGGTTCCCCGACTACATCGCCGAGGGCGTCGAGCGGAAGCTTCTTTCGCCGAGCCTGGCACAGGGCTTCGACCTGCAGAGGCTGGCCGAGGCCATCGACCCGAGCCGGGACCTGGAGTTCCGCTTCAACGGCCTGTTCGCCCTGAAGGAGCGCTACCTGGTCCAGGACCTGGAGACCGGCGAGCTGTTCGACACTCCGCAGTACTTCTGGATGCGGGTGGCCATGGGGGTTTCGGCGCAGGAGGACGACCCCACCGCCCGGGCCATCGACTTCTACCACGCCATGAGCCGGATGCAGTACATCCCGTCGACCCCCACGCTGTTCAACTCGGGCACGCCCTCCAGCCAGCTCTCGTCGTGCTTTTTGATGGAGGCGCAGGACTCGATGGAGGACATCGGCAAGGCGCTCACCGACATCATGCAGCTCGCAAAGTACGCCGGCGGCATCGGGGCCTCGATCACCAAGCTGCGGGCCACCGGCTCGGTCATCAAGTCGATCAACGGCCGGTCGTCCGGGCCCATCCCGTTCATCAAGATGATGGACGCGGTGATCTCGGGCATCGACCAGGGTGGCCGGCGCCGCGGCACCCTCGCGGTCTACTGCGAGCCGTGGCACTACGACATCGAGCGCTTCCTGGACCTCAAGCAGCGCGCGGGTGACGAGTCGCAGCGTGTCCACACACTGAACACCGTCCTGTTTCTGAACGACGAGTTCTTGATGCGGGTCGAGAACGACGAGCCCTGGACGCTGTTCGACCCCAACGAGGTGCGCGACCTGCCCGAGCTGTACGGACAGGAGTTCAGCGACCGCTACAAGTTCTACGTGGAGGAGGCCCGGGCCGGGCGCATCCGCACCTACCGTACGGTCAAGGCGAAGGCGCTGTTCCACAAGATGCTGAAGTCGCTGGTCGAGACCTCGCACCCGTGGCTGACCTTCAAGGACTCGGGGAACATTCGCTGTCCGATCTCCAACGTCGGCATGGTGCACTCCTCCAACCTGTGCACCGAGATCTTCCTGCCCACCGACCGGGACAACGTGGCGGTCTGCAACCTGGCCTCCATCGTGCTGCCCCGGCACCTGGACTCCAACAACCAGATCGACTG
>DATABX010000194.1:0-3607 GCA_036259335.1 Actinomycetota bacterium | reverse complement strand
TGGCCGTGGGCGCTGGCGGCCGGTGTGGTCAGCATCGTCGGCGCCGTCGTGGCCGTGGTATGGATGGCGACCTTCGAGATTCCGGCGCTCGCCCCCCAGGCCCAGTCATCGCGAGTGCTCGCGGCCGACGGGCGGTTGATCGCCACGCTCCACGCCGAGCAGGACCGAACCGTGGTCCCGCTCGACCGGATCTCCCAGCACCTTCAGATGGCGGTCCTCCTGTCCGAGGACCGGGAGTTCTTCGAGCACCGGGGCATGAGCTACAAGGGCATCGTCCGGGCAGCCTTCAGCAACCTGGCCGGCGGCGGCATCCGGCAGGGCGGTTCGACGATCACCCAGCAGTACACCCGGAACGCCTTCCCCGACGTCGGCATGGAGCGCAAGCTCACCCGAAAGCTCAAGGAGGCGTTCCTCGCGATCCAGCTGGAGCAGCACCTGTCGAAGCGGGAGATCATGGAGCGTTACCTCAACACCGTCTACTTCGGCCGGGGCGCCTACGGCGTCGAGGCGGCCGCCCGGACCTACTTCAAGGTGCCGGCCGCCGAGGTGACACCGGGCCAGGCCGCCTATCTGGCGGGAGTGATCCGGGCGCCCGAACGCTTCCAGATCAACGAGAACCCCGGCGAGGCGACCCTTTTGCGCAACCAGGTCATCGACGACCTCGTGGAAGCCCGGGCACTCACACCTGCCGAAGGGCGAAAGGCCAAGCGGGAGAAGCTGGTCGAGCAGTTCAAGCCCGGAGCGTCGATCGAGGTGGAGTCGCCCCGGGCCGGCTACTTCGTCGAGTACGTGCGCCAGAACCTGCGAAGCGAGTTCGGGCTCACCGACAGCCAGATCCTGCGGGGAGGGCTGACGATCCACACCACTCTCGACCTCAACATGCAGGAGGCGGCCGAGGCGGCGGTCCGGGAGACGCTCAACCGGCCGGACGACCCGGAGGCGGCGCTCGTGGCCATGGGCCCCCACGGCGAGGTCAAGGCGATGGTCGGGGGCCGGGATGTCGACAGCGTCAGCCGGGCTCGGGGGTTCAACTTCGCCGTCGACCAGGCCAACCAGGGAGGGGGCCGGCAAGCGGGGTCGGCGTTCAAGCCGATCGCCCTGGCGGCCTTCCTGACCGCCGGCAAGTCGCTGGAGTCGACCTACGCCGGCTCCTCGCCGATGGAGATCACCTCGGGCCGGTGCCGTAACAAGGACGGGACGCCGTGGAAGGTGTCCAACTTCGAAGACGCCTCGTTCGGTCCGCTCAACATTACGGGGGCCACCGTGTCCTCGGTGAACACCGTGTATGCCCAGATGATGAACACGGTGGTCACCCCCAACAAGTTCATCGAGATCGCCGAACGGACCGGTATCGAGATTCCGAAGTTCGACGCCGGTTGCGCCCTGGCCCTGGGGACCACGGACGTAACCCCGATGGAGATGGCCCGGGCCTACACGACCTTCGGCCAACGCGGTAACCGTCCCGATCCGCTCTCGATCGTCAAGATCGTCCAGCCCGACGGCCGGGTGCTCGCCGAAGCGGCGCCGAAGGTCGAGCCGAAGCTGGACCGCAACGTCGCCGACAGCATCAACTACGTTCTGGAGCGGAACATCCGATCGGGGACCGGAACCACCGCCAAGATCGGCAGGCCGGCCGCCGGCAAGACCGGCACCACCCAGAACCACGCCAACGCCTGGTTCGCCGGATACACCCCCGACCTCACCGCCGTAGTGTGGATGGGGTACGCCCCCGGTGAGGACGGGACCATCAAAGAGATGAACGACGTCCACGGAATAAAGGTCACCGGCGGCTCGCTCCCGGCCACCATCTGGCGCAAGTTCATGAACCAGGCACTACAGGGAACCGAGGCCCGCAGCTTCCATAAGCCGGTTTTCGACGGGGTCGCCGTCAACTATGCCGGGCCCGACCCGTCGGCCGCGACCATCGCCCAAGCGAACCCGTCACCTAGCCCGACGCCCGGCACCACGACTTCCGAGGAGTCTGACGAATCCGGCGAGGACCTGGCCGAGCTGGCGGAGGGAGCCGACGTGGTGGGCTCCCGGGGGGAGGACTCCGGCCCGGCGCCGCCGGGCGCCCCGTCCGCTGCAACCCAGCGCCCGGACGACGACGATGACCAAGAGGAGCCGGCGAACCCCGCACCGGCGCCGGCACCGTCCAAGACTGCGTTCGACGACTGCTTCCCGTTCTGCGATTAGCACGGGGCTCTAGGCGGTGGCCGGCCTCCTGCGGCTGAACGCCTGGGCGAGCAGCGCGGCGACGAAGAAGACTGCGATTGCCGCCAGGACGATCGTCGCTCCGGGCGAGGTGTCGAGGGCGTAAGCCAAAAGCACTCCCCCGACGCCGAGGATCCCGCCCAGAACCATGCTGCCGAGCAGTGTCGTGCGAAAGCTGGTCGACAGCTGCTGGACGATCGCCACCGGCAGGACCAGCATGGCGGAGACCAGCAGGATGCCTACCACCCGCATCGTGACTCCTACGGTGACCGCCGCCGCCAGCGCCATCACGAAGTTCAGCAGCCGGACGGGCAGGCCGGAGACCCGGGCCACCTCCTCGTCGTAGCAGACGGCAAACAGCTCCTTGCGCCAGAGGCTGACGGTCAGCAGGACCGCGGCGCCGGCGAGCCCGAGGATTACCAGATCTTCACCGGTCACCGTCAGCACCGAGCCGAACAGGTATCCGAGCACGGTGTTGGCCTTGCCGGAAGCGAAGGCGAGCACCGCGCCGCCGGCGATTCCGCCGTAGAAGATCAGGGCGAGGGCGACGTCGCTGGCGGTTCGACCCCTCTCCCGGAGCGCCTCGATGCCGGCGCCCGCCAGGGAGGCCGCCACGATGCCGGTGATCACCGGCGAGGTGCCGAGGAACAGGCCGCCCGCCACCCCCATGAAGGCGACGTGGCCGATGCCGTCGCCCATCAACGCCAGCCGTCTCTGTACGAGGAACACGCCGATCGAGGGGGCGGTGATGCCGACGATCAGCGCGGCCAGCAGGGCCCGGCGCATGAACTCGAGCCCGAGAACCTCCATCAGCGGTTTTTGGGCAGGCCGCCGGCTGCCAGACGGGAGGTCTGGTGGTGATGCGCGTGGTGGTCCTGGTGCTCCGGGGTCGGAGGACCGTCGTACCCCACGGCGCCCTGGCTGAGGAACACCGTCCGGGAGACCAGCGACTCCATCGCTCCGAGGGAGTGGGCGACCAGCAACACACTGGCGTTGGATTGGGAAAGCCGCTGCAGCGTCCCGGCGAACATCTCCTGGTTCTCCAGGTCGACGCTGGACACCGGCTCGTCCAGGAGCAGGAAATCCGGCTCGTTGACCAGGGCCCGGGCGATCAGGACACGCTGCTGCTGACCGCCGGACAGGTGCGACACCCGGCGGCGGCGCACGTCCTCCAGGCCGACGAGCTCCAGGGCCTTCTCGGCGGCCCGGCGGTCCTCCGACGAAAACCTGCGCATCCGGCGGGTTACCGCAATGCGGCCGGTCAGCACGACCTCCTCCACGGTGGCCGGGACCCCCGAGGTCGCACCGAAGCGCTGAGGCACGTAACCGATGCGGCCCCACTGCCTGAATCGCCCGAGCGGGGTGCCGAATAGCCGGATCTCGCCGGCCTCCA
>DATABX010000193.1:0-2524 GCA_036259335.1 Actinomycetota bacterium | reverse complement strand
AGGCGATCGACGAGGCAGCGAAGGCGGGCGAGGAGAGGCTGTTCAAGGCGCCGGCCGGCGGCGGCGCCGGCGACCAGGCCGCCCGCCGGCCGACGAGCCTCCAGGAGGCGCTGTCCCTCCAGGAGGACACCAACGTCGCCTTCGTCTCGGTGCCCGGTGACTACGCCGCCCTGGAAGCCCACAAGGCGCTGTCGGCCGGCCTCCACGTTCTTTTGTTCAGCGACAACGTCTCGGTGGAGGACGAAGTTGCACTCAAGGACCGGGCGACCGAGCTCGGGAAGCTGGTGATGGGCCCGGGAGCCGGCACCGCGATGCTCGGTGGGACCGGACTGGGGTTCGCCAACGTGGTCAAGCGGGGCAAGGTCGGGGTGGTCGCCGCCGCCGGGACCGGGGCCCAGGAGGCGATGAGCCTGCTAGATCGGTGGGGGGCCGGCGTCTCGCACGTCATCGGCCTGGGAGGCCGGGACTTGAGCGATGCGGTGGACGGCCGAATGGCCAAGCTCGCGGTTGCCGCGATGCGCGAGGACCCCGACACCGAGGCGATCCTGCTGGTGTCCAAGCCGCCGGCCGAGCGGGTGGCCCGGGAGGTGGTGGGTATGGCGGGGGACACCCGGATGGTCGCCTCGCTCGTCGGGTTGAAGGGGAAGATCGACCTGCCTGCCGGGGTCGACGTGGTGACCACCCTGGAGGAGGGAGTGGTCCGCACGCTGGGCGTGCTGGGGCTGGATGTGCCGGATCTGACCGAAGGCCTGGCCGCCGACGTCGAAGCTGCAGCCGGGGCCATCTCCGGGAAGCGCACGCTCGTGAGGGGCCTGTTCTCCGGGGGGACCCTGTGCTACGAAACCCTGGTGATCCTGTCCGAGGTGCTCGGGCCGGTGTGGTCGAACACCCCGCTCGACAAGAAGCTCCGGGTGCCGGCGCCGCCGGGGAGCCACGTCTGCCTGGACCTGGGCGAGGAGGAGTACACCAAAGGCCGTCCCCACCCGATGATCGACCCCGAGGCCCGGATCGAGTGGCTGCGCGAAGCGGGAGAGGACGACTCGGTGGCGGTCGTGCTGCTGGACGTCGTCCTGGGCTACGGGGCCCACACCGACCCGGCCGGCGAGCTGGCGCCGGTCTGCCGGGAGGTTATGGCCAACGGGGGGCCGAGGATCGTGGCTTACGTGCTGGGCACCGACCAGGACCCGCAGGGGCTGGCCGCCCAGCGGGAAACGCTCAAGGAAGCCGGTTGCGTGCTGGCCGCCACCAACGCCCGGGCGTCGCTGGCCGCGGCCGCCATCGCGCTCCGCAAGCCGGAGCTGGTCGGGAGCAGACTTGCCAGATAAGGTCCTGACGACCTACTGGGAGGGCGGCTACCGCTGCCGGATCCCGGTCCGGGGCTTCGAGATCATCGCCGACGAGCCCCTCGACGAGGGGGGCACCGACACCGGACCGGCGCCCACCGACCTGTTCCTGGCGGCGCTCGGCTCGTGTTTCACCATGGCGATCTACCACGCCGCCAAGAAGCGAAAGGTGGAGCTGGCCGACCTGGCGGTCAGGACGACCGGCCACTACGAAGGTCTGCGCTACGACCACATCAAGGTGGAGATCGTCTCCAGCCACCCCCGGAAGGAGCTGGAGATGTTCGTGGAGCGGGCCAAGACCTGGTGCTACGTCTCCAACACCTTGAACAACGACGTGAAGCTCGAGTACCTGATCGACGAAGTTCAGGCCTGAGCCGCCGCCCGGGCCAGCTCCAGCAGGCGGTTCTCGGCGTTACGGTACTCGGCCTGCCGCCGGCGGGCTTCGTCCTCCAGCTTGCCCGCCTCCAGCCGGCAGTCGCCGGCCATCCCGCGAAGCACCGAGGGAGCCGCGCCTCCCGGAGCGGTTCTTCCGAAGGCGATCCTGCGGGGGTCGAGCACCTCTTGGAGCTCCCGGCCGGCGAGGCCGAGGGGCCGGCCGACCTCCCGTACCGCCGCTTCGTCGAGCATCTCACCGGTGAGGTCGACGCCCCGCAGACCCTTTTGAGCGGCGTCGCGGACCGCGGTCCCCACCACGTGGTAGGCGGTCCGGTAGTCGACGTGGCAGGTCTCCATCACGTACTCGGCCAGATCGGTGGCCTGGGAGAAGCCGCCCACCAGCGACTCCCACATGCGCTCGGGCCGGACCTTCAGCGTCGCCACCACCCCACCCATCAGCCGGGTCACCCGGGCGGCCAGGTCGAGTGATCGGGGGACCTCGCCGTAGGCGAAGATCAGGTTGTCGGTCCGGGCCGACGGAGTCTTGACCACCGCCAGGAGCCCGGTGAGCCGGCCGATCAGGACCCCGGCCGCTCCCCGAACGATCGACAGGGCGTACGGGTTGCGCTTCTGGGGCATCAGCACGCTCGCCCGGGTGTAGGACTCGGCCAGGTCGACGAAGTCGAACTCCTGGCTCGCCCAGATCTCCAGGTCCTCGGCCAGCTTGCTCTGCGTGCCCACCAGTGAGGCCACCACGGCCAGGACGTCGACCAGGCCGTCGGTCTGCCACATCGCGTCCCGCGTGT
>DATABX010000192.1:0-3066 GCA_036259335.1 Actinomycetota bacterium | reverse complement strand
GCGTGACCTCCACGCCGCAGCGCTCGCAGATGATGCCCTTGAACCGGACCCGCTTGTACTTGCCGCAGTAGCACTCCCAGTCCTTGGTGGGACCGAAGATGCGCTCGCAGAAGAGTCCGTCCTTCTCCGGCTTCAGCGTTCGATAGTTGATGGTTTCAGGCTTCTTGACCTCGCCGTGTGACCACATGCGGATCTGGTCACCGGACGCAAGGCCGATTCGAAGCTCGTCGAAATATGTAACGTCAAGCACCCTTACGCCTCCAGGTCTACGCTGGCCGGCTCACGACGGGAGAGGTCGATGCCGAGCTCCTCCGCTGTCCGGTAGACGTCTTCGTCGATTTCCTTCATTTCGATTTCCTTGCCTTCCGCCGAGAGGACCTCGACGTTCAGGCAGAGCGACTGCATCTCTTTGATGAGCACCTTGAACGACTCGGGGATGCCCGGCTCCGGGATGTTCTCGCCCTTGACGATGGCCTCGTACACCTTCACGCGGCCGAGCACGTCGTCGGACTTGATGGTCAGCAGCTCCTGCAGGGCGTAGGCGGCGCCGTAGGCCTCCAGTGCCCAGACCTCCATCTCCCCGAACCGCTGGCCTCCGAACTGCGCCTTACCGCCCAGCGGCTGCTGGGTGATCATCGAGTACGGGCCGGTGGAGCGGGCGTGGATCTTGTCGTCCACCAGGTGGCTGAGCTTGAGGATGTAGGTGTAGCCGACCACCACGCGGGCGTCGAAACGCTCGCCGGAGCGGCCGTCGTACAGCCAGGCCTTGCCGTCGGTGCCCACCAGGGTCTCTTCGCCGTGCTGGTTGTTGGTCGAGGTTCGGAGCGCCTCGAGGATGTCCTCCTCGCGGGCGCCGTCGAACACCGGGGTCGAGACCCACATGGCGTTGCCCTCGTTGCTTCCGTTGTCGTGGTTTCCGGTGGTCGCGGTCTCGTACTCCTTGGTGAACTTGGACTTCCAACCGTTGTGCGCCGCCCAGCCGAGATGCGTCTCGAGCACCTGCCCGAGGTTCATCCGGGAAGGCACGCCCAGCGGGCTGAGGATGATGTCCACCGGCCGTCCGTCGGCCAGGAACGGCATGTCCTCCAAAGGTAGAACCTTGGAGATGACGCCCTTGTTCCCGTGGCGTCCGGCCAGCTTGTCGCCCTCCTGGATCTTGCGCTTCTGGGCGACCTGCACCTTGACCAGCTGGTTGACTCCGGGGGGAAGCTCGTCGCCGTCCTCACGGCTGAACACCCGGACGTCGATGACGGTCCCGGTCTCGCCGTGCGGCACCTTGAGCGAGGTGTCCCGGACCTCCCGGGCCTTCTCGCCGAAGATCGCACGCAGCAGCCGCTCCTCGGGCGTCAGCTCGGTCTCTCCCTTGGGAGTGACCTTGCCCACCAGGACGTCGCCCGGGCCGACCTCGGCCCCGATGCGGATGATGCCCCGGTCGTCGAGGTCCTTGAGGATCTCCTCGCCGACGTTCGGGATGTCCCGGGTGATCTCCTCGGCGCCGAGCTTGGTGTCCCGCGCGTCGACCTCGTGCTCGTCGATGTGGATCGAGGTGAGCACGTCGTCGCGCACCAGGCGCTCGGACAGGATGATGGCGTCCTCGTAGTTGTAGCCGTTCCAGGGCATGAAGGCGACCAGCAGGTTCTTGCCGAGGGCCAGCTCACCGAGGTCGGTGGACGGGCCGTCGGCCAGGATCTGGCCAGCGGTGACCTTGTCTCCCTCCGAGACGATCGGCTTTTGGTTCATGCAGGTGGCCTGGTTGGAGCGGTGGAACTTGGCCAGCCGGTACTGCCGGTCGGTCCCGTCGTTGTTCTTGACGTAGATGTAGTCGGCCGATACCTCGTCGACCACCCCGTCCTTTTCGCTCAGGATTACCTCGCCGGCATCCTGGGCGGCGCGCACCTCGAGCCCGGTCCCGATGAGGGGAGCCTGGGGACGAAGAAGCGGCACGGCCTGGCGCTGCATGTTGGCGCCCATCAGGGCCCGGTTGGCGTCGTCGTGCTCGAGGAACGGGATCAGCGCGGTGCCCACCGAGACGATCTGCTTCGGCGAAACGTCCATGTAGTCCACGTTCTCCGGCGGCACGAACTCCACGTCTCCGCCCTTGGTACGGACGAGCACGTGGTCCTCCGAGAAGCGGTTCTTGTCGTCCAGCGGGGCATTGGCCTGCGCCTTGACGAACCGGTCCTCCTCGTCGGCGGTCAGGTAGTCCACCTGGTCGGTGACCTGGCCGTTCTCCACCTTGCGGTAGGGGGTCTCGATGAAGCCGAACTCGTTGATCCGGGCGTAGCTGGCCATCGAGCCGATCAGTCCGATGTTCGGGCCTTCGGGAGTCTCGATCGGGCACATCCGGCCGTAGTGGCTGGGGTGCACGTCGCGAACCTCGAACCCGGCACGCTCCCGCGACAGGCCGCCCGGGCCCAGGGCGGACAGACGCCGCTTGTGGGTCAGGCCGGCCAGCGGGTTGTGCTGGTCCATGAACTGGCTCAGCTGAGAGGTTCAGAAGAACTCCTTGATGCTGGCGACCACCGGCCGGATGTTGATCAGGGTCTGCGGGGTGATGGCCTCGACGTCCTGGGTGGTCATCCGCTCCCGGACGACCCGCTCCATACGGCTGAGGCCGATGCGGACCTGGTTCTGGATCAGCTCGCCCACCGACCGGATCCGGCGGTTGCCGAAGTGGTCGATGTCGTCAACCTCGAAGTCCTCGTCGCCGCGGTGCAGCCGGACCAGGTAGTCGACGGTCTTCAGGATGTCCTCGTAGGTCAGCACCGACTTGTAGGTCGGGGTGCGTGGGCCGCCGTCCTCGGAGGCGATCGAGGAGAACACCTTCCAGTGATCCTGCTCGAACGGCTCCTTGCCCGGCTTGGCGCGGCTGACCATCTCGTCGTAGATGCGCTGCAGCACCCGCTGCATCGCCTCGCTGGACGGGCCGAGCTTCTTGTCGACCTTGTAGCGGCCGACCTTGGCCAGGTCGTAGCGCTTCCAGTTGAAGAACAGGTTGTCCAGCAGCGTGCGGGCCGAGTCCGGGGTTGGGGGCTCGCCCGGGCGCAGCTTGCGGTAGATGTCCAT
>DATABX010000191.1:0-3163 GCA_036259335.1 Actinomycetota bacterium | reverse complement strand
ACGCAGGCGGAGCCGGTGGCGGTGTCGGGGACAACGGAGCCGGCGCCGGTCCGGGCGGAGGTTGCGGTGCCGGGGGCGCCGGCGGCGGGGGCGGCGGGGGCGGATCCGGCGACTCACTGTTGTCGTTGCGCGACGAGCAGCCCCGGTCAGCGGGGAAGTCGGTGCGGCCGTCCCGGTCGTCGTCCCGCCGGTTGGAGCAGGCTCGGGCGGGTGTCGGGCTCGGCGAGGGGGTGGGAGTCGGCGAAGGGGTTGCCTCGAGCGTCGGCGTGGGCGTAGGAGAGGGAACCACCGTCGGAAAGGCCAGCGGCGGCGGAGGACCGAGGTTGCGGGTGAAGTTGCTGCTCGTGTCGGCTACCGTCGTCGGCCGGTCCGGCTGGAACAGGAAGAACAGGAGGAACGGGACCGCCCCGAGCCCGATCAGAAGGGCGAGCTTGATGTACCGGCCGGCGCCCATGTTGTCCAGCCGGTACCGCATCCGGGCCATCCTGAGTGTCCGCTCGCGGCGAAGCTCGTAAATACGGGCGTTCAGGCGGTACCTGAAGCGGTTCATGCGATCCGAAACCATGAGCTTTAGTACACCACAGTCGGCAAGGCATCCATCCGGCGTTTACCGAGCGGTAGCGCCCCTCAGAACGACGCCGCAGCCCGGTCCCGGGCGGCCAGGCAGGCCTCCCGGTAGATCTCGTCGACGATCGCGCACAGCTCGTTTGCCTTGTCGGTGTTGTGGTCGTTGAAGACCGCGTTCAGCGAGGCGCCGACGATGCAGTGCTCCCGCAAAGCCGCCCCTCCCAGGGCACAGCCTTCGACCACCTTGACCGGGTCGAGCAGCGAGTTGCCGCTGATGTCCCGGCCCATGCTCTGGTAGCAGTCGTCGGCGAAGTCGGCCTCGACGGTGTCGCAGATGGCGAATCCCTTCGCCAGGTCGGACTCCGACTTCCACAGGATGTATGAGGTCTGCATCCCGAAGCACTCGTCCCGGTAGGGCCGGCCGACCTCGTTGCACGGGTAGACCAGGTCTCCCTCGCGGAACGAGGCGCCGGTGTGACCCTCCTGGGCCGACACGACGTTTTGCATGAACGCCCCGGACACGCACGAGCTCAGCTCCCAGGAGTCGGTGAGCCTCTCGCAGTAGGGGATCGACTCGAACAGGTCGGCGTCGAACCGGAGCATGATGCCGTGGCCCACACCGTGGACGCAGTTGTAGTGGACGAACGAGTACTTGTCCTTCGCTGCCTCGTTGCAGAAGGTGGGTACGCGGGTGAGCAGTTCGGTGTCGTCGTACTGCGACATGCGCTGCTCGACCACCCCGTGGTAGTAGCCCGACCAGCAAGCCGAAGCCTCGAAGGAGAGCGCCTCGCCGAGCGTGTCGTAGTAGTCGGCTGCGTCCCGGCCGAGGTCGTGGGTGATCTGGTGGCACTGGGTGGCGACGTAGTCGTCCTCCTGAGACAGCTCGAGGATCTTCGACACCGCCACCCCGGCGTCCTCCCGCCGCATCAGGGCCGAGAAGTAGGTCTTGTAGCAGTTCTGCTGGCCGACGTTGAGGCCGCTGCACTCCGACACGTCGCCCACCGGCTCGGCGGCGAGCAGCGCCTCGCCGGCGTCCTGGTCGCCACCGCCCCCGGCGCCCGCGGGACCCGCCGTGGGGTTCAGCACCGCCAGAGCCGACGCCAGGACGAGCACCGTGGCAAGCCCGGCGATCTCGATCCGCAGCGACCGGCCGAACTTGGGGTCGTTCAGGGTCTCCGGCTCGGACTTCACCCGCTGGTCGTGCGACAGCGCCAGCGGCAGGATCACCACCAGCAGCAGGCCCAGCTTGACCGTCAGGGTGACGCCGTAGTTGTTGGCCAGCAGGTTCGTGCCCAGGTTCGCCCAAAGGGCTTCCACACCGGTCAGCACCAGTACCAAAAGGCTCCAGCCGGCAGCGCGGGCGAAGCGGGGGAAGAAGGCGGTCAGCACGCCTGAACGTTCGGCGGCCGGGAGGCCGGTGCGCCGGGACGAGGCCAACCACAGGGCCAGGATGCACAGAGGCCCGATCCACAGGGCAGCGGCGACGATGTGGGCCGAGCTGACCACCACCGCAATCTCCGGAGCCCGGTTGACGGCCAGGTGGCCCCCCACCGCTCCCGCAACCACCGCGAGGCCGGTTGCCGCCGCGATCCTTCGCCACCGCTTGTCCCGCCGCCCCAGGTAGGGAGCCACCGAGATTGCCTCGGAGAAGCGGATGGCGAACGCCAGGGCCAGAGGCACCAAAGCTTCGTAGAGGGTGCCGCCGGTCGACAGGGCTTTGCCCACGCGGGACGCGGTGCTGCCTGCGAAGCTGCCCGACAGGATCACCACGGTGGCGGCCAGCCGCAACGCGGCCCCGAGGAACGCCAGCTTCAGCCCCCGGCCCAACCACAGGCGGGCAACCGTCCAGAGACTGCGTCCACCGGCTGTCCAGGTGCCCGCGTCGCCGGCCATCCAGACCAGGACGAAGAGCGCTCCGACCGCCAGGCTGAGACCCAGGTACCACAGGAAGCGACCGGTGGCGCCGGCGCCGTCGACCGCCCGGTCGAACGCCGAGACCGCGGAGAACTGGGCGGACTCCACCTGGTTCTGACCCACCGCACCGACACCGAAGACCACCTCGCCCACCGCGCGGTGCCCGTCGCGGCCCACCGACTGCCAGGCGATCCCGTAGGTCCCCTCCGGTAGGTCCGGAAGGGCGAAGGCCACCTCGGTGGTGTCGTCGCCGGCGGGGGTCGTCCTCTCCGCCCCTTCGTAGGTCCGGCCCTCACTATCGAGAATCCGCACGGTCACGGTCTGCGGGTCCACGGGGTCCGTGAACTCGAGCTCGATGCTGTCGGGCGCAGACTCCAGACGGCTCAGGTTGGCCGGCGTGCTGTCCAGTAGCGAGGTGTGGGCCCAGCCGGCTGTCGCAGACAGGCCGAGGAGGAACGCCGCCAGCAGGGTCGTGTACAGCGCACGCACAACGGTATGCCGCCCGATACGGGCGACGATCCACCGCACCGACCAATCGATGGTCTTCATCACTCGGTCACCAGTTTAGGGCTGGCGTGCTACGGAGCGGACGGAGCAACCGGACCCGGCGGAACCGGCGGCGGATCTGGCTGTGGGTCGGGCGGAGGCGGCACCGGAGGCGGGTCGGTCGGCGGAGGAGGAA
>DATABX010000190.1:0-12693 GCA_036259335.1 Actinomycetota bacterium | reverse complement strand
CCATCTGGGAAAGTCGTCGACTAACTCGACTGTAAGGCCGGGGTACGACAGTTCCAGCTCGGCCGGCTTTTTCAGCCAAGTCAGGCGGGCTCACCAAAGTCGGGACGGTTGGCGCCTCTGGTGGCTGCTACGAGTAGGGCGCAAACGAAACATCGTGGCTCACCGCCACATCAGTGCGAAAGGGTCTTGACTCAGCCCGCAAAGTCTGAGGAATCGGGTTTGGAGGTGGAACGGCTACTAATCCCCTTCTTCGTCCGAGTCGACCAAAAAGGACAGCCCGATCGCCAGCATCCACACGTCCTTGCTTATTCCGATGCCCTGCTGGGTGGGCCAGATGCTCCCCGGCTTGTGAAGGGAGGGGGTGCGCAGGTACATCGCCAGAAGCGATCCGGCGAAGGAGGTGAGGCCGAGTCCGGCCAGCCGGGTCGGAATCAGCGGGAGCAGCAGGGCCGAGCCAAGCGCGATCTCGGCCCCCGCCCAGAGTTTGACGAACTGGGTGGGGGGGATCTCCTTGAGGAACGGGTAGGCGCCCGCCGCCGTTCCGTGGATGAAGCCGGCGGTTTGCTCGTCGGCCTCCCACTTTTCCAGACCGGAATGAAGGATGTAGGACCCGGTTGCCAGCCGGGTGGGAAGGTGTCTCAGCTTTGCTTTTCGTCCCATCTGGGCCTCCTAAGATTTGTACGCTGCGAGTGATCTCAGGCTACCGCTCGCCTGCGATGTGCGCGAACACAGCGTTGTGCTTGGAGAACCGCAGGACGCGAAGAGGGCCACCCTCGCGGGTGGCCCTCCAGTTGGTCAGGCGTGCTTGTTAGGCGCACAGCCCTTCGTAGTAGTCGAGTACGACCTGGTTGAGGCCGGTGTCTACGATGTTGGCCTGCTGAACATCGACTGCCTCAACCCACTCGGTGACGTCTTCGGCGAAGGCGCCGGCTGCGTCGACGAAAGCGTCGGCCGTTGCGTCGACATCGCCATCTGAGTCAAGCGCCTTGACGAAGGCGAGACCGGTGGAGCCCAGGGTGGCGGTGGAGGCGTCCATGGCGGCCTGTGCATCGGCGACCGCAGTGGCCTGGGGAGCGACGAGCGCAGTAGCGTCGGCGATCGTCTCGCCGAGGGTGGTGATGAGCGGGCCGACGGTCTCGCACATCGACTCTTCAATGGTCGGCTCGGCCGCAAGGGAGGGGGCCGCAAAGGCGCCCAGTGCGACGATGGAGGTGATGCCTGCAGTGATGACTCGGGTGAGCTTGTTCATGTGATCGATCTCCTTGGCGCTGCATTGGTGTTCGCGACAGTTCCGCCCGTTGCGGCACTGGTTTGTGACTCAGGCGGGCCTTGGATCCGCCCTGAAAGAAATTGCCCTGCCCGGGCTGTGATGCCCCGGCTCTCGATTCTGGCTACGTACCTCTATCGGCATCGGCGCGGGATTGTTTAAGCGGGAATCTCGATCCGCCGGATAAGCCGTTTGGGAATCGGGGGGGAGTCGGCGTCCTACGCCAGGGCGACCAGGTCCAGCAGGTCGTCGGACCAGTGGGTGTACTCGCCGTCCGGCATGGAGAGCACATGGGTCGGCTGAAGCTGCTGCACGAACGCCTCGTCGTGGCTGACGATCATCAGGGTCCCCTCCCAGGATTGAAGTGCCGTGGTGATGCCCTCCCGGGAGATCGGGTCCAGGTTGTTGGTCGGCTCGTCCAGCAGCAGCAGGTTGTGCCGCTTGGCCGCCAGCTGCGCCAGCGCCAGCTTGGTCTTTTCGCCGCCGGACAGGGTGCCGGCCAGCTGAAAGGCCTTGTCGCCGGACAGAGTGAACATGCCGAGCAACGCCCGGATCTGCTGGTCGGTCAGCACGCCGTCGGCCCGAAGGTGGTCGATGACCGGCTCTTCCGGGCGCAGCCCCTCGTGCTCCTGGGCGTAGTAGCCGAGCGAGACGTTCATGCCCGGGGCGACCGTGCCGGAGACCGGCTCGATGTTGTGCGACAGGATCTTGAGCAGCGTCGACTTGCCGGCGCCGTTCAGGCCCATGACCAGCAGGCGGTCCCCGCGGGCCACCTCGAACGAGAGCTTGTCGAATATCAGCTGGTCGCCGAACCGCATCTCGAGGTTGTTGGCCCTCATCACCAACCGCCCGGGTTGAGGCGGCGGCGGGATCTTGAACCGGACGGTGCCCTCCTTGGCCACCCGGGTGACCTTCGTGGCGCGCATCCGCTCGACCCGCTTGTCCAGGTTCTTGGCGACCCGGGCCCGGGAGGCGGTCTGGTGGCGCATCCGGTCGGCGAGGGTCTTCAGGCGATCGATGTCGGCCTCCTGGATGGCGGCCATCTTGTTGCGGCGCTCGACGTCGGCCGCCCGGGCCACCCGGTACTGGCTGTAGGTGCCCTTGTAGGCGTGCATCTGGCCGTGGTCCAGGTGCAGCACCCGGGTGATGGCGGTGTCCAGCAGCTCCAGATCGTGGCTGACGATCAGCAGGCCGCCGGCGTAGGACCGCAAAAACGACATCAGCCAGGCCTTGGCGTCGACGTCCAGGTGGTTGCTCGGCTCGTCGAGCAGCAGGGTGTCGGCGTTGGCGAACAACGAGTGCGCCAGCTCGACCCGGCGGCGCTCACCTCCGGAGAGGGTCTCCATGGGACGGGTCATCTCGTCACCTGAGATGCCGAGGCCGGCGCAGATCCGGCGGGCTTCGGACTCGGCCTGGTAGCCGCCGGCCAGCCGGAAGTTCTCCTCGGCCCGGGCGAACCGGGCGATGTTGCGCTCGGACGGCTCCTTCTCCATTGCCTCCTGCAGCTTGCTCAGCCGGTTCTGGGCTTCGGTGAGATCACGTCCGGCCAGCACGTAGGCCAGCGCGGTGAAGTCCTCCTGCCCGGCGTTCAGCTTCGCCTGGCGCAGGTAGCTGTAGCTTCCCTGGAAGCGCACCGTACCTTCGTACTCGACCGCGCCGGCGGCCTCCTGCGACAGGATCGACATGAGGGTCGACTTGCCGGCACCGTTGCGGCCCACCAGCCCCACCTTGTCACCGGGCGCGACCAGGAACGACGCCTCGTCCAAAAGGATGCGCGTTCCTATCGATATGTGTAGCCCGTTGACCTGCAGCAAGAATGAAGCCTTTCGAAAGTAGGTGAACCGGATGGGCGCCGGGGCGGCGGAAATTTACTGCGAGCCCTTTACCTCGTCCATCCATGGTCCCATACCGCCGAGGTGGTCGACGGAGATGTGGGTGACAAATCCCGGCGGGGGGTCCGGCATCGGCGGAAACCTGGCGTCGGGGCCGAGGTAGACGTGGGCCAATTCCTGCAGCAGCTCGGGGGCCCCGCCCTCCGTGATGGTAGCCCGGCCTTTGACGATCAGGTACTCGCGAAGCCCCCACCGGTTGAGGGTGGAGCCCTCGAACGAGACGGTCACCCGGGGATCACGTCGCATGTTGTGCAGCTTCTTCTGGTCGTGAAGCGTGGCCAGGACGATGCTGTCGTCCTCCACCCCGGCCCAGGCGAGGGTGACGTGGATGCTTCCGCTCTCGTTGAGCGTCGCCAGATGGGCGTACGCGCCGGAACGGATGAGCTGCTTGGCCGACTCGGGGAACAACCTATGGCTCCTGACCTGGCTGGGGCTGGACCGGTTCATCTTCGCACGCCCCGGCCCGAGCCGGAGGGCTCAGGCGGTCGGTTCCAGCGCCTGCCGGGCGGTCACCTGCTCCCTCAGGAACGGGATGATCAGGCCGGCGGTGGTCTCCGGGTCGTCGGCCATCGGCCAGTGGCCGCTTTCGGGAAGGATCTCGACCCGGGCCCTCGGGAAGGCGTTGGTCTGCAGGTGCGCCTGCTCGACCGGCACGTACGGGTCCTTGGCGCCCCACACCACCAGGGCGGGCAGGTCGAGTTTCCGGAAGGGCTCCACCATCTCCTCCATCGACTTGGGCGAGGTTGCCCGGTACAACTTGAGCACCGCCCGCTTGGTCCCGCGGTCGAAGTCGTTGTACATGCGGTCGACGAAGTGCTTCGGCAGACCCCTGGAGTTGCCGTGCTTCAGCAGCAGGTGGAAGGCCGGGCGGTTGGCCGTCGCGTTGAAGACCTCGCCGCCGACCGGCGTGCGCCAGATCTTGGCGAGGTAGTGCCACCGGTATCCCTGGAGCACCCCGATGTTGATCATCGTGACGCTCGCCACCGACTCGGGGTGCCGCAGCGCCCACTGCAGTCCGAACGGTCCGCCGAAGTCGTGCACCACCAGGTGGACCCGCCGGATGCCGAGTTTCTCCAGAGCCGCCTGCAGGTGGCGGGCGTAGCCGTCGACGGTGTAGTCGAAGCCATCCGGTTTGCCGGCCCGCCCGAAGCCCGGTAGGTCGAACGCTACTGCCCGGGTGAAGCTTCCGGCCTTCTGCAGCAGCTCGTCGAAGTCCTCGCTGCACCCCGGGTTGCCGTGGAGGAAGACCACCGCCTCCTCGCTCTCCGCCGGACCGGCCTGCAGCAACGGCGTCGTGATGCCGTCGACGGTGATCTCGGTCCGGTCGCCCAGGGCGAGTCCACGGGGGGCCGGCGCCTTGCCGCCGCGGTGGCGCAGGTTGACCGCGGCCGCCCTGGTCATGGTCACCGGCGAGAAGAACCCTCGCGCCGGGGCGATCCGGGCGCCCAGCTGGCCGAACTTGTAGGCGGTCTTTTCGTCCCGGGCGGCCCCCGAGAAGAACAGCTTCTCACCCGGGTTGAACTGCCGGGCCCGTGAGTAGTCGGCAATCATCAAGTAGTGACCGAGCAGCCCCTTCCGCAGGCGCTTGCGGTAGCCGGCGACCGCCGGTGCGACCTCGCCCCCGCTCGCCAGGGCCGGGGCGGTGGCGTCGACCAGCCACTCGGCGGACTGGAAGCCCCAGCCGCAGCCGACGCCGAACAGCGGGTCGGCGGCCACTGCGGCGTCGCCCACGAAGGTCAGGCCCTCGGGCGGGCGCTTGCGCCACTGGTTGGGCATGTTGGCCATGCCGATCACGTTGCCCACCATCTCGGCGCCGTCGAGGCTCGGGAAGTCGGGCACGTCCTTGAAGATTCCTTCGAAATCGCCGTGCAGCCTGCTTTTGAGCAGGGGAAGCTTCTCCCGGGGAAACATCGTGGCGACGATCGA
Source organism: Actinomycetota bacterium (assembly GCA_036259335.1). Lineage (GTDB taxonomy): Bacteria > Actinomycetota > CADDZG01 > JAHWKV01 > JAHWKV01 > JAJCYE01. The sequence continues at coordinate 7,608 of DATABX010000190.1, read as the reverse complement.
CTGGCCGTCGTCGGTGGGGAAGATGTAGGCGATGTCCGGTTCCAGGAACCACAGGCGGGCGGTGTCTACGTTGACTGGGAGGTTGCGGTAGTACGCGCCGTACGCGACCCGCTGGTTGGGGATCGTCCACGCCCCGACGCCGGCCAGCTCGGCGGTCTGCGAGTTGCGGCCGTCGGCCGCCACCACCAGCCGGGCCGCGATGTCCACCCGGTTGCCGGCCTGGTCCCGAACGGTGACGCCGGTCACCCGATCACCGTCGCGGACCAGCGCCTCAACGGTGTGGCCCATCCTCAGGTCGACCCCCGGAGTGCCCGAGGCCAGCTTCCGGAGGAGCGGGTCCATAGTCTCCCGGCGGATGTTGTAGCCGAAGTCCTCGGCGGTCTCGGGGGACTGGAACTGGGGAGGCACAACCCAGCCCCACCGGGTCCAGGCCTGCAGCTTGTAGCGGATCGCACCGGCGTCCTCCAGGACCTTGTCCAGGCCGTGGCGGCGCATCATCGGGGTGGCGCTGGCCTGGACGAGGTGGGTACACACGCGCTTGAAGGCGCCGGGGTCGGAGTGGCGCTCGACCAGAGCGACGCTCAGGCCGCGGCGCCCGTAAAGGGTGGCCGCCACCGAGCCGGCGAGGCTCGCTCCGACAATGACCACGTCGTACTGGTGCTCGGGACCTTTGCTCATCGTGCGCCTCCCATTACTGTATTGGACGGGTGCGGCCGGTGCAGACAACCTATAGTGAGCACTATAGCTTTTTCAAGTAACCTCGCCTAGGGGGTAATTCGGTGGCCGGAAGGACCTACGGGCAGTTCGAGGGGCTGGCCCGTGCGCTGGACCTGGTGGGGGAGCGGTGGACCCTGCTGATCGTCCGCGACCTGCTCCTGGGACCCAAGCGATACAAGGACCTGCTGGACGGCCTTCCCGGCATCGGCACCAACCTGCTGGCGGCTCGCCTGAAGATGCTGAAGGAGCAGGGCCTGGTGGAGGTCAGGACCCTCCCGCCGCCCGCCGGGTCGGCGGTTTACGAGCTGACCGACCGGGGCCGCGCTCTGGAGGAGCCGCTGATCGACCTGGCCCGCTGGGGGATGCAGTTTCTGGCCCGGCCGGCGGTGGACGACGTCCTGCGTCCCGGCTGGGGCGTGCTGGCGATGCGGGCGACCTTCCAGCCCGAGGCGGCCAGAGGCGTCCGGGAGACCTACGAGCTGCGGATCGGCGCCGACGTCTTCCACATCGTCGTGAACGACGGCACCATGGAGGCCCGCCAGGGCTCCGCCTCGGAGCCGGACGTGGTCCTGGACACCGACCTCGAGACCTTTCTCGCCATCGGAGCCCACCGGCTGAGTCCGCTGGAAGCCGTGGTGAGCGGGAGGGCCCGGGTCGAGGGGGATGTTGCCGCGGCGCTTCGGGTCGTCGACATCCTCGGTCTCCCCCAGCCGCACCCCGGCGAGCTGGCGCAGGGGGGCGCAGCCCCCGGCTGGGGCGTCCTGGCCATGCGCCAGACCTTCGATCCTCGGGCGGCTGCCGGGGTCTCCGAGACCTACGAGCTTCACGTCGACGGGGAGGTCTTCCACCTGGTGGTCGACGACGGGTCGCTGCAGACCGCCCAGGGGCCGGCCGCCGACCCGGATCTGGTCTACAAGACCGACAGCGCCACCCTGATGGCGATCGGAGCCCACCAGGTCAGCCCGCTGGAGGCGGTGGAGGCGGGCCGGGCCGAGATGAGCGGCAACCCGGATGCTGCCCTGCGCTGCCAGCGGATCTTCGGCCTGCTGCACTAGCGTTACCGGCGCACAGCTTCGGGCGCCCGGTTATAAATGACACCAATGGACGAAATAAGGCTCACCCAGTTTTCCCACGGCGCCGGCTGAGCCTGCAAGCTCGGTCCTGGTGACCTGGCGCAGGTCGTGCGCCGCTTGAGCGAGAGAAAACCGAAGGCCGACCCCAACCTCCTGCTGGGCCTCGACGTCCCCGACGACGCCGCGGTCTACCGGATCAACGACGAGACCGCCCTGGTGCAGACGGTCGACTTCTTCACGCCGGTCGTCGACGACCCGTACCAGTGGGGCGCCATCGCAGTGGCCAACGCCCTCAGCGACGTATACGCCATGGGTGCCACCCCGCTCACCGGGCTCAACCTGGTCGGCTGGCCCAAGGACCTGGACATGAACCTGCTGGCCCGGGTCCTCGAGGGCGGCGCCGACAAGGCGGACGAGGGGGGCTGCGCGGTGGTCGGGGGCCACACCGTCGACGACCCGGAGCCGAAGTTCGGCATGGCCGTCACCGGGGTGGTGCACCCGGACAGGATCGTCAAGCTGTCCACCGCCCGCCCCGGCATGTCGATAATCCTCACCAAGCCGCTGGGCATGGGGATTATCGCCACCGCGTGCAAGGCGCAGCGGATCGACAAGGCTCTGCTCAATCGCGGCACCCGACTGATGGCGACGCTGAACGCCGGGGCGGCGGCTGCGATGGCCGAGGTCGGTGCGGCGGCCGCCACCGATGTCACCGGGTTCGGGCTGATCGGCCACCTGCGGGGGATGCTCGCCGCCAGCGGCTGCTCGGCCAACCTGGTTGCCGACAACGTGCCGATCCTCGACGGCGTCGGCGGCCTTGCCAAGGAGGGCTTCGTTCCCGGCGGCACCCGCCGGAACGAGGATTATTTCGGGCCCTTTGTAGACTTCGATTCGGACATCGACCCGATGGTCCGGATAATTCTGTTCGACGCCCAGACCTCCGGAGGGCTGCTGATAGTGGTGGAGAGGTCGAAGCAGGAGGCGATGGTGAAGGCGCTGCGCAAGCACGGCACCCCGGCTGCTTCGGTGATCGGCCGGATCGCCGCCGGTGACTCCGGCACCATCCGGATCGCGGGGCGCAAGTGAAGCTGACGATCCCCCGGGACATCTACGACGGGATGATCGCCCACTGCAGGAAGGACTACCCGAACGAGGCGTGCGGGTTCCTGGGCGGCGCCGACGGCGAGGCCAAGGTGCTGTACCCGCTCCGAAACGCCGCGGCGTCCCCGATCTACTACCGCCCGGACGACAAGCAGATGATCGCGGCGATCAACGACATCGACGAGCAGGACATGGAGCTGGTGTCGATCTTCCACTCCCACGTCGCCAGCCCGCCGAACCCGTCGCCCACCGACCGGCGGGAGGCGCACTACCCGGATGCGGTCTACCTGATCGTCTCGTTGATGGATCTGGACAACCCGCTGGCCAAGGGCTGGCTGATCAAAAAGGCCGACTGGCGAGACGAATCGGGCGAGGTAATAGAAGTGGACCTGGTGATATCGTGAGCCAATGTCAGTAAAGGTGAACATCCCCGCGGTGCTGCGTAGCGCGGTGGGGGGATCGAAGTCCATCGACGGTCAGTCGGGGCAGTTGCGTGACGTCCTGGCCGGGCTGGGGGAGCAGTACCCTGCTCTCAAGGAGCAGGTTTTCGGGCCCGACGGCGGCCTCCACAAGTTCGTGAACGTCTACATCAACGACGAGGACGTCCGCTACCTGGAGGGCCTGGACACCAAGGTCGCCGACGGTGACACGGTGGCCATCCTGCCGGCCGTGGCGGGCGGCAGCCGCCAGGCTTAAAGCCGGCTCCCATGCTCCTCGACAACATGATGGGACTGGTGGGGAACACCCCGCTGGTCGGCATCCAAAGCTTCTCGCCCAACCCGAACGTGAGGATCTGGGCCAAGCTCGAAGGGCAGAACCCCACCGGCTCGGTCAAGGACCGGGTGGCCCTGGCGATGATCGAAAAAGCCGAGGCCGAGGGGCTGCTCACTCCCGACAAGATCCTGCTGGAGCCCACGTCGGGCAACACCGGCATCTCACTGGCCTTCCTCGCCCGTCAGAAGGGCTACCGCCTGGTATGCGTGATGCCCGAGACCGCCTCCAAGGAGCGGGCGCAGATGATCAAGATGTTCGGCGGCGACATAGTGATGTCGAAGGGCGTCGAGGGCTCCAACGGAGCGATCCGCCTGGCCAAGCAGATGGTGGAGGAGGACTCCAAGTACCTGATGCTCTACCAGTACGGCAACGACGCCAACCCGGGCGCCCACTACGACGGGACCGGCCCCGAGATCCTGCGCGACCTGCCAACCGTCAGCCACTTCGTAGCCGGACTCGGCACCGGCGGTACCCTGACCGGCGTGGGGAAGTTCTTCCGTGATCGCAAACCGGAGGTGCGGATCATCGCCGCCGAGCCCGAGCAGGGGGACCTGGTCTACGGCCTGCGCTCGCTGGACGACGGGTTCATCCCTCCGGTGCTCGACGAGTCGGTGCTGCACGGCAAGATCAAGGTCAACTCCAACACCTCGGTGAGGTTCACCCAGGACCTAGTGGCGCAGGAGGGCGTTTTCGCCGGCATCTCGTGCGGGGCCACGGTGTACGTGGCGCAGAAGATCGCTACCCGGATCGAGTCCGGCGACATCGTCTGCCTGTTCGCCGACGGCGGGTGGAAGTACCTGTCCACCGACATCTGGGACATCCACCACGACATCGCCGCCAAACGTGTGGAGTACATGCCCTGGTGAGTGCCGGGGACGACCGAGCGATAGGGATCTTCGACTCCGGGGTAGGCGGCCTCACCGTTACCGACTCGATCATGAAGCTCCTGCCGCAGGAAAACCTGATCTACTTCGGCGACACCGCGCGCTGCCCCTACGGCCCCCGGTCGATCGAGCAGGTCCACGGGTTCCTCACCGAGATCATGGCGGTGATGGAGTCCCAGGACGTGAAGATGCTGGTCATCGCCTGCAACTCGATGACCGCCGCCTACGAGAAGTTCCGGCCGGAGCACAAGGTGCCGGTGATCGGCGTCATGGAGCCGGCGGTGCGGGCGGCGGTGCGGGCGACCCACAACCGCAAGATCGGCGTCCTGGGGACCCAGGCGACGCTGTCGACCGGCCAGTACGAACGCTTCCTCCACGCGGCCGGCACGGACCTCGAGGTCCACACCCAGGTCTGCGGCGGGTTCGTCGAGCGGGTGGAGGACGGAGACACCTTCTCCGAGGAGCTGTTCGCCCTGGCCGAGGACTACCTGTCCCCGCTGGTCGCGGCCGAGGTCGACACGTTGATTCTCGGCTGCACCCACTACCCGCTGCTCACCGGGGTGCTGCACTCGGTGACCCACGGCGAGGTCGAGCTGATCTCCTCGGCCGACGAGGTGGCCAAGGACATCTACTCCAAGCTGGTGGAGCTGGACCTGCTGCGCCGCAAGCGTCAGGTGGGCAGCCGCCGGTTTCTCGTCTCGGGCGACCCGGACAACTTCCGCCAGGTCGGCACGCGCTTTCTGGCCGGCGGCCTCGACAACGTGGAGAGCATGCCGTGGCCCGGCGGCAGCGGCCGGGTCGGGAGCGCGGCGTGATCCCGTTCGAAGCGATCGTCCTGGGGGCCAGCGGCACCTACCCCCAGCCGGGCAAGGCGACCTCCGGCTTTTTGCTGCGGGTCGGCGAGTACACGGTGTGGATGGATTGCGGCACCGGGACCTTCGCCAACCTGCAGCGCCACACCGACTTCCACGATCTCTCGGGCATCGTGATCACCCATATGCACCTGGACCACATCCTGGACCTGTACTCGCTCTACTACGCGCTGAAGTACGGGAAGGACTCCCGCGGGCCGACCGGACTGGAGGTCTACGCCCCGGCGGGGGCCGAGGCGCACCTCAAGCAGCTGCTGTCGCCCACCACCGACGAGGACTTCGGCGGATTCTTCGACTTCCACACCATCAAGTCCGGCGACAAGATCGCGATCCTGCCGTTCGTGTTCACCTTCCTCAGAACCGAGCACCCGGTGGAGACGGTGGCGGTCCGGGTCGAGGCCAACGGCAGGTCGCTGGTCTACACGGCGGATACCGCCTGGAAGGACGGCCTGGTCAAGTTCGCCGAAGGGGCCAACGTGCTGATCGCCGAAGCGACCCTCCAGGACCCGGACTCCGGCGGCGTCAGCGTCCACATGACCGCCGAGCAGGCGGGCAAGCTGGCGCACGACGCCCGGGTTAAGCGGCTGGTGCTCACCCACCTTGCTCCCGGCCTCGACCCGACGGTTAGCATGGACCAGGCGGCCCGCCACTTTAGGGGCAAGATCCTGGTCGCCCAAGACAACCTGAACATCTAAAGGCGGCACTCCGCCGCCGACATCCCCCTGGAGGCCAACATGATGCGTAACGACGGGCGCAGCCCGGACCAACTGCGACCGGTAAAGGTCCAGCGCGGCTACGTCGAGTACGCCGAGGGCTCGGTCCTTTACGAGTGCGGCAAGACCCGCGTGCTGGTCAACGCCACCGTTGACGACCGCATCCCCGACTGGATGCGGGGCAGCGGCAAGGGTTGGGTGACGGCCGAGTACTCGATGCTCCCGCGGGCCACCAACACCCGCACCCCGCGGGAGGTGAACAAGGGCAAGCTCGGCGGCCGCACCCAGGAGATCCAGCGGCTGATCGGCCGGAGCCTTCGGGCGATCTGCGACATGAAGCTGATGGGGGAGCGCACGATCTGGCTCGACTGCGACGTGCTCCAGGCGGACGGGGGCACCCGCACCGCCTCCATCACCGCCGCCTATCTGGCACTGGCCGACGCCTGTACCGGCCTGCTGGAGGCCGGCCTGCTGAAGTCCAGCCCGATCCGGGACCAGGTGGCGGCGGTAAGCGTCGGGATGATCAAAGGCGTGCCGTGCCTTGACCTGGACTACAGCGAGGACTCGGCGGCCGAGGTCGACATGAACATCGTGATGACCGGGTCCGGGGAGTTCGTCGAGCTCCAGGGAACCGCCGAGGGGAAACCGTTCTCCGACGACCACCTGGCGTCACTGCTGGCGCTCGGCCGCCAGGGCATCGCCGACCTGCTGGCCATACAACGCACAGTCCTGGAGGGTCCGCCCGCTGCTTGAGATAGTCCTGGCGACCGCCAACCCCGGCAAGATCGCCGAGATCCTCGAGATCATGGACGGCTTGCCGGTGAGCTTCATCACCAAGGATCAGACCCCGCCTTGGCCGGAGATCGTGGAGGACGGCGACACCTACCTGGACAACGCATTGATCAAGGCGCGGGCGCTGGTCGGCCTGACCGGTAAAGCGGCGATTGCCGACGACTCGGGGATCGAGATCGACGCCCTGGACGGGGCGCCCGGAGTGCGCTCGGCCCGCTTCGCCGGGCCGGCTGCAACCGACGACCAGAACAACGCCCGGATGGCCGAGCTGCTTGCCGGTGTGCCGGACGAATGGCGGACCGCCCGGTACCGGTGCGTCACGGTGTTGCTGCTGCCCAACGGGACGCAGTTCATCGGCGAAGGGACCTGCGAGGGCCGCATCGCCTTGGCGCCCCGGGGAACCAACGGCTTTGGCTACGACCCCTGGTTCGTCCCGGACGAGCAGGAGGGGACGTTGACCTTCGGCGAGCTGCCGCTGGACTTCAAGCACGGCATCAGCCATCGCGGCAAGGCCCTGAGACAGCTGGCCGGGCGGTTGCACCGCTCGGACATTTACTGAGTCGTGCTGCGTGCCCCGGCCCTGGGGGCCGGGGGAGTGCGGGCGAGAGGACTTGAACCTCCACGGGCTATGCCCACAGGATCCTAAATCCTGCGCGTCTGCCATTCCGCCACGCCCGCAGGAGCT
>DATABX010000189.1:0-4927 GCA_036259335.1 Actinomycetota bacterium | reverse complement strand
GCCAGTCCCTGAGGAACTGCTTGTCGAACGAAGGAGGGTTGCTGCCGGGCTGCCATGCGTCGGCCGGCCAGTAGCGGGAGGAGTCCGGGGTCAGGACCTCGTCGGCCAGCACGACGTTGCCTTCGGGGTCGACGCCGAACTCGAATTTGGTGTCGGCAAGGATGATCCCCCGCTCGGCGGCGTAGTCGGCGCCGCTTCGGTACAGCTCGATCGCCAGGTCGCGCGCCCGCTGCATCCGCTCGGCCCCCAGGATCTCGCCCGCTGCGTCCTCGGAGATGTTCTCGTCGTGGCCGGTCACCGCCTTGGTGGCCGGGGTGAACAGGGGCTCGGGCAGCTTGTCGGCCTCCCGCAGGCCCTCGGGCAGCGGCATGCCGGCGATCGTCCCGTTGCGCCGATACTCCGACCATCCGGAGCCGACCAGGTAGCCGCGTACGACGAACTCCACCGGCATCATGTTCAGCCGCCGGACGATCATGAACCGGCCGTTCAGCTCGGAGGCGAACGGCTTCGCCGCCTCCGGCAGGTCGGCGACCGCCATCGATATCAGGTGGTTGGGGCACAGATCGGCGGAGCGCTCGAGCCAGAACTTCGTCATGCCGGTGAGCACCCGCCCCTTGTCCGGGATCTGCTCGTTCATCACCACGTCGTAGGCGGAGATCCGGTCGGAGGCGACGAACAGCAGCCGCTCGTCGTCGAGCGCGTAGATGTCCCGCACCTTGCCGGTGGCAACCAGGTCGAGGGGCAGGTCGAAGGTAGTGGTGGCCATCAGGCGATCTCGATCTCGTCGAGCCGTTTGATCACTTGGTCCACGTGCTCAAGATACCGTGCTTCGTCGAACAAGTCGTCGAGCTCCGGCGCCCGGAACCGGGAGACGACCTCGGGCGTGTTGGCAAGCACCGCCCGCAGGTGGGTGCCGGTCTCCCAGGCGGTGCCGGCGGCCCTCTGCACGATGCGGTAGGCCTCGTCGCGCTGCAGGCCCTTGTCGATCAGCTTGAGCAGCACGTTCTGCGAGAACATCAGCCCGTAGCTGACCTCCATGTTGTCGAGCATCCGCTGGGTGTCGACCACCATGCCCTCGAGCAGGGTGGTGGCCTCGGCGAGCATGAAGTCGAGCGCCAGGCAGGCGTCGGGCAGCATCACCCGCTCCACCGAGGAGTGCGAGATGTCCCGTTCGTGCCACAGCGCCTGGTTTTCGATGGCCGGGGTGACCGCCGCCCGGACGATCCGGGCCATGCCGCTCATCCGCTCGAAGCGCCACGGGTTGCGCTTGTGCGGCATAGCCGACGACCCCTTCTGCTCGCCGGTGACGAACGGCTCCTGCACCTCGGCGACCTCGGTGCGGGCCAGGTGGCGCATTTCGGTGGCGATGCGGTCGAGCGTGCCGGCGAGGATCGCCATGGCCGAGGTGAGCTCGGCGTGGCGGTCGCGGGCGATCACCTGGGTGGATGCCGGGTCGCGGTCCAGCCCCAGCGCCTCGCAGACGTAGATCTCGATGTCGGGGTCCCCGCCGGCGAAGGTGCCGACGACGCCGGAGAGCTTGCCCGCCGAGACCGCCCTGCGGGCCCGGCGGAGGCGCTCCCGCCCCCGTTCGAGCTCGAAGGCCCAACCGGCGACCTTCAGCCCGAAGGTCGTGGGCTCGGCGTGGATCCCGTGGGTCCGGCCGGCCATGAACGAGTGGGCGTGCTCCCGGGCCTTGGCCACAGTCACCCGGAGAAGGGCATCGACGCCGGCCAGCAGCAGGTCGGCGGCGTCCCGCATCTGCAGCGCAAGAGCGGTGTCCAGCACGTCGGAGGAGGTCATGCCGTAGTGCAGGTGCTTGGCCGCCGGTCCGATGTTCTCGGTGAGGTTGTCGATGAACGCCGCGACGTGTGGCGGGTCTTGCGCTCGATCTGTTTCACCCGCTCGACGTCGAACGCCGCTTTGGCCTTGATGGTTTCCAGGTCCTCGGCCGGCACCAGCCCCTTGCCCGCCCGGCACTCGGTCGCCAGGATCTCGATCCTCAGCCAGTGGCCGAGCTTGGTGTGCTCGTCCCAGACCGCCGCCATCTGGGGACGGGTGTACCGGTCGATCAAACTTTCAGCCCCTGCGACAGCTCGAGCTTGAAGGTCCGCAGCTTCTCCCGCAGATCCGGGTTGTGGCAGGCGAGGATCTGGACGGCAAGGATGGCGGCGTTGGTGGCCTGGTCGATTCCCACGGTGGCCACCGGCACGCCCGACGGCATCTGGACGGTCGAGTAGAGGGAGTCGGCGCCCCCCAGGTGACCGCCGTGGACCGGTACGCCGATCACCGGCAGGACGGTGTTGGCTGCCATGACCCCCGCCAGATGGGCGGCCCGGCCGGCGGCGGCGATGATCACCTCCAGGCCTCGGTCCTCGGCCAGCTTGGCGTACTCGTGGGCCTGGTCGGGCTGGCGGTGGGCGCTGATGATGTTGGACTCGTAGGGGACCCCGAACCGGTCCAGGATGATCTCCGCCGCCTGCATCTTCGGCTGGTCGGACGCGCTGCCCATCACGATGCCCACCAGGGGCGTCTGAATTGCCATCTCTACCTCCGCCTGTATTCGGTTGAAACCTAGTTCTGCCCGGCTGCCCGCTCCGCTATGTCGCTGCGGTAGCGCATCCCCTCAAAATCGATCCTCCCAATTGCCCGGTAGGCCAGCTCCCGGGCCGAGGTTATGGTGTCGCCCAGCGCGCTCACCGAAAGAACCCGGCCCCCGGCGGTCACCAGCTTTTCGTCGCGAAGCGCCGTGCCGGAGTGGAAGACCTGCAGCTCGGGCGACTCGGCTTTGGCCAGGCCGGTGATCTCGAAGCCGGTGACCAGGGGGTCGGCATCAGGATACCCACCGGATACCGCCACCACCGACACGCAAGCCCGGTCCGTGCACACGACCTTCATCCCGGCAAGCGAGCCCTGCGTCGTGGCGGCCATCAGATCGCCGAGATCGGATGCCAGCCGGGGCACGATGGCCTGGGTCTCCGGGTCTCCGAACCGGCAGTTGAACTCCACGACCTTCAGGCCCGCCTCGGTCAGCATCAGCCCGGCATAGATTACTCCGACGTAGTGCCGCCCGATCCGGGCCAGGTGATCGGAGATCGGCAGCAGGATTCGATCCATCGCCTCATCGACCAGGGCGTCGGTTGCAAACGGCACCGGCGAGTAGGAGCCCATGCCCCCCGTGTTGGGGCCCAGGTCTCCGTCGAGCGCCCGCTTGAAGTCCTGGGCCGCCGGCATCGGCAGCACCGTGGTTCCGTCGCAGAAGGCGAGGATCGACAGCTCCGGCCCCTCCATGCGCTCCTCGACCAGGATGGTGTTTCCGGCGTCGCCGAAGCGGCGCTGCTCCATCGCCTCGACGATGGCCGCCCGGGCCTCCGAAGGCCCGTCGCAGACGGTGACCCCCTTGCCGGCCGCCAGGCCGTCGGCCTTGATCACCACCGGGGAGCCCAGCTCCTCGACGTAAGCGATCGCGCCGGCCGCCGACTCGAAGGTTCGGGCTTCGGCAGTCGGGATCTCAGCGAACTCCATCAGCTGCTTGGCGAAGGTCTTGGATGCCTCCAGCCGGGCGCCGCTCTTCTTCGGGCCGAATGCGGCTATCCCGTGCTCGGCGAGGGCATCCGCCAGCCCCGCCGCCAGAGGCGCCTCCGGGCCGATGACCACCAGATCGGCCGCCAGGCGGGCGGCCAGCTCTACCAGGCCCGCTATGTCGCCGACCCCCACCGGGTGACAGGTTCCCACCGAGGCGATGCCCGGATTCCCGGGAGCCGCGTGCACCTCGGACACCGACGGGCTGCAGGCAAGCGCCCAGGCCAGGGCGTGCTCGCGGCCCCCGCCTCCCACCACGAGGACCTTCACCCCGGAACTTTCACCCGCGTCGGGATACCGTTTCCGTCGCCTCGGGGCCGACGGAGATGTCGGTGATCGGCACGTCGACCAGCTCCTCCAGCCGCCGGACGTAGTTCTGGGCGTTGGCGGGCAGCTCGTCCCAGGTGCGGGCGTGACCGATGTCGGTGCGCCAGCCGGGCATCTCCTCGTAGATTGGGTTCGCCTTGTGGAAGATCGTCTGGTGAGGCGGAAAGCTCTCGTACTTGCGCCCTTCGTACTCGTAGCCGACACAGATCTTGATCACGTCGAACGAGCTCAGCACGTCGAGCTTGGTGAGGAAGATCTCGGTCAGCGAGTTGAGCCGGGTGGCGTAGCGGCCGACCACCGCGTCGAACCAGCCGGTCCGCCGCTGGCGGCCGGTGGTCGCGCCGTACTCCTTGCCCCGGTTGACCATCTCCAGGCCGTCCGAACCCCGGTCCTCGGAGGGGAAGGGACCCTCGCCGACCCGGGTGATGTAGGCCTTGGTGACTCCGATGATCCGGTCGACCGCCTTCGGCCCGACGCCGGCGCCGGCGCACAACCCCCCGGCCACCGGGTTGGAGGAGGTGACGAACGGATAGGTGCCGTGGTCGAGGTCGAGCAGAGTGCCCTGGGCGCCCTCGAACAGCACGTTCCTGCCCGCGTCCAGCGCCTCGTGGACCACCGAGACTGTGTCGGTGATGTGCGGCGTGAGCCGGTCGGCAAAGCCCAGGTACTCCTCGAGGATGGCGTCGATCTTCATCGGCAGCCGGCCGTAGATCTTAGTCAGCAGCAGGTTCTTCTCCCGCAGGTTCACCTCGAGTTTGGCGGCGAAGATCTTCTGGTCCAGCAGGTCCTGCACCCGGATGCCGATGCGCGAGGCCTTGTCAGCGTACGCCGGTCCGATTCCCCGCTTGGTGGTCCCGAGCTTCATCTTGCCCAGCCGGCGTTCGATCAGGGCGTCCAGCTCCCGGTGGTAGGGCATGATCACGTGGGCGTTTCCGGAGATGACCAGCTTGTCGATCGACACCCCCCGGGCCGCCAGCCGGTCCATCTCGTCGAGCAGCACCTTGGGGTCGACCACGACACC
>DATABX010000188.1:0-3130 GCA_036259335.1 Actinomycetota bacterium | reverse complement strand
GGGCAACGACCAGTGCAACGGAGGCGCCGGAATCGACACCGCAGTGGCCTGCGAGGCGACGCCCAACGTCCCGTAGCCGCAGCTTGACAGACGGCCAAACAACCGCGGAGCTTGCCGGCTAGGCAAGCTCCGCGGTTGTTTGGCCGTCTGTCGAGCTGCGGCTACGGGACGTTGGGCGTCGCCTCGCAGGCCACTGCGGTGTCGATTCCGGCGCCTCCGTTGCACTGGTCGTTGCCCGGGCCGCCGAGCAGCGTGTCGGTGCCCGCGTTGCCGGCGAGGGCATCGTTGCCGGATTCGCCGTCGATACGGTCGTTGCCGTCGCCGCCGATCACCTGGTCGTTGCCGGTTCCGGCGAAGACGGTGTCGTTGCCGGCTCCGGCCCGAACCAGGTCGCTTCCGCCACCGGAGCAGATGGTGTCGTTGCCGCCGAGGCCCCTCACCACGTCTCCGCCGTCGCCGGTGACGATCACGTCGTCCCCGGGCGTGCCGGTCACGACACCGTCGCCGGTGATGGTGGCCGCCAGGCCGTTGCAGGTTTCGATGGTCCCGATGGTCTCACCCTCGTAGATCACGTCGTCGATGAAGTGGGTGTACGGGCTCACCACCCAGCCGGAGTCGGTGACGATATGAACAGAGGTAACGGTTGCGCCGGCGTGGCACGCCAGCGCGGTCTCGTAGCTGACGCCGAAAAGAAAGCCGCAGGTCCCGCCGTTGTTGTCCCAGAGGTTTTGCGATCCATCGACCAACGTCCAGGTGTTGGCCTGCCAGGACAGCGGCCGGAACTCCATGGTGCCTCCGTCACTGAAGGTAATGACCATTCGGGGAGAGCCTCCGCTGGTGGTGGAGGAAACTGTCGAGTAGAACCAGAAGCTCGGAGCCGTGGCCGGAGCGGTGTCGTCGATGCCGGTCAGCTCGAACCCGGCGAAGGCGTCGGCGTCGGGGATGAACAGCTCCACCGACTGGTTGTCGGTACGGCCGAAGTCACTGAACCCGGCTGTGCCGCCCGACCCTGAGAAGAAGTCGGGAACGATCTGAGCGAACGCCGGCGCTGCCGCCGCCACCACGAAGCACGAGGTAAACAGCAAAACGGAGATCTTTCTTCGCATCCTGGCCCCCTAAAAGCTCATGGACAGCCGCCCGCCGCGGATGTCCCTGATCGGACCCTACCCGCGGCTGGGTGCGTTGCTAACCACACTGCCAGCTTTTTCTATGCCGGTGAGGTTACTTGGTAACCGTTAGAACGACCTGCCGGGTCAGGGACTTGCCGCTGGCCGAGGTGCCGGTTACCTCGAAGGGGTAGTCGACGCCCTCCTCGAGCTCCTCGGGAGGGAGCGCTTTTACCACGTCGCCGAGCTCGAAGGTCAGATCGAACAGCTTCTTCGCCTTGAGCTGGTCGAGTATGAAACTTATGGTGTCGGGCTTGGCCAATCCGTTGGGCTGAGCGAACTCGAACTCGACCTCCTCGTCGAAGCCGTTAAGCGGCGCCAGGAAGCAGTTGATCTTCACCACCGGCCCGTCCTCGGACAGCGACCAGGGCACCTTGCCTCCTTCGCTGAGCGACCCGCAGGTGAAGGCGAAGGTGGGCTCGGCCGGCGCCGGTGTCGCCGCAGGAGGGTTGGGGGGAGCGACCGGCCGGCCGGCCGGCGGGCTCTCCACCGCCACCTCGGGAGCACGCACCCCCCACGGGTAGGGGTGGGTGCGTACCTTGTCCCCGCTGCGGCCGACGATCGTGAAGACGTAGGGGCCGGGAGGGATGTCGCCGGCGGTGAGCTGCAGCCTGAAGGTGGAAGAGCCGTTGGTCCGGGGAACCACCGAGTCGGGGGTGAACGAGCAGCTCAGGTTTCGGGGCAGGTCGGCGCACGACAGCTCCACCCGGCCCGAGAAGCCGCGAAACGACTCCACCTGGCAGGTGTTCGTGAGGCTGGTCGTCTCGGTGACCGGGCAGGTGACGTCGAAGTCCGCACCGCTGTCCGGGCGGGTTTCCGTCACTCCGGATCGCGTCGCCGGAGCCTCGGCGGGGCCTTCCTCGCGAGGGGAAACCTCCTGTTCGGTCCGGGTCTCGGTGTCCGGTTCGGCCGCTTCGGTCTCCTGGGCGGTTGGGGTGTCCGTGTTCGTTCCGTTGGAGAGCGCAGCCTGCACTACGACGGCTCCAACGGCCAGCGAGACGATGGTGGCCGTGGTGCCTAAAACCAGCATGAGCCGGAAGTTGGACCAGGACTTGAAGTTGGGAAACAGCGAACCCAGTTTCACCACATTAGGTTACCGCGAGCCGCTCTTATGGTGTGGCTTGTCCGCCACGCTATGTGAAATTGTACCGTTGCCAGGCGAGCGCGGCAACGGATGAGCGGCGTGCAAGCGAAGCTGTTTTTCGCGACCTATAATCCAGCCTTTCCAGTAATCACCCTTTGTGGACTTGGGCGGGTAGGCTTGTGTTTTTGCGGTGCCCGCGCCCGAAGTTTGAAGGAGTCTTCCCATCGCCAGACCCCGGCTGTTCATAATCTCCGGCCCTTCGGGCGCCGGCAAAGGGACGATCGTCCAGCGTCTGCTGGAGGAGCGGTCCAATCTGAGGCTCTCGGTTTCCTGCACCACCCGGCCTGCACGCCCCATGGAGAAGGAGGGGGTCCACTACTTCTTCATCTCCGAGCGCGAGTTTGCCGAGCGCCGGGATCGCGGCGAGTTCCTGGAGTGGGCCGAGGTGCACGGCAACAAGTACGGCACCCCTCGCAAGGTGGTGGAAAACCTGCTGGCCGAGGGCTACGACGTAATCCTGGAGATCGACGTCCAGGGGGCGGCAGAGGTCAAAAAGGCCATGCCGGAGGCCGCCCTCATCTTCATCGAGGCCCCGTCGATGCAGATTCTCGAGCAGCGACTCCGGAAGCGGAGCACCGAGATGGAGGACGCGCAGGCGCGCCGCATCTCAGACGCCTACGACGAGCTGCGCAAGAAGGAGTCGTTCGACGGTGTCGTCGTCAACGTCGAGGTCGAACAAGCCGTGAAAGAAGTGTTAGCTTTGATGGACAGCCACTAAGTTCTAGGCAAGGAATCCCTTTGATATATCCACGCATCGAGAAGCTCGCGGACAAGGTCGACAGCCGCTACACGCTGGTTATCCTGGCGGCCAAGCGGGCTC
>DATABX010000187.1:0-6055 GCA_036259335.1 Actinomycetota bacterium | reverse complement strand
GCGCTCTAGCCACCTTCGAGAAAGGAAGCCGTTGCTGGGGGATTTCGACCTGCTGACCACGTTGCCCGCCACCGACCTCGACCGCGCCCGCAAGTTCTACGAACAGACCCTGGGCTTTCCGCCGGTGTCCGAGGACGCGCCGGGTGGCGGCGCTAGGTCCCGAAGTCCCGGTTGCTGAAGGCGACGACCGCCACCGGGACGGCTACCAGCACCACCGCGGCCAGCAGGCCGAGGCCCCGGGGATCCCAGCCGTTGATCAGCGGGTCGTTGGCCAGATACCAGCCGAACGGCGAGACCTTGTCCATCCACTCGCCGCCCCGGAGCTGCGGGCCGATGGCGTGGGCCAGGTAGGCCAGCACCGCCAGCGCCGCCGTGCCACCGAGCGCTGCCGCCCGCCGGCCGGTCGCAGCACCGATGGCGAAGGAGATCGTGGCGAAGGCCAGCGCGAACAGCAGCAGTCCGGCGGTCGCCGCCAGCAGGTTCGCCACCTCGACGTCCAGGTCGAGGAGCGCAACCAGCAGGAGGCTGGCGGCGAGGACCGGAATCACCAGCACCGCGAGGTCGACGGCCGTCGCCAACCACCGCTCGGCTACCAGCCGCTTGCGGCCGACCGGGTGGGCGAGCTCCAGCTCCAATGACCCGGCCTCCTCCTCTCCGGCGATCAGCCTGGCGCCGGTCGAGATGCCGAACACCAGCAACAGGATGGGAGCGAGCAAGCCGTAGACCGTCGCCCCGATGTAGCCGGCGGCGCTGGCGATCTGGTCGTAACCCAGGGCCTCGGCCACGCCCTCGGGCATGCCGTCGATCATCTCCTGCATCGCCGGCGTCGCCCCGATGGACGGGTAGAAGCTGATGTAGAAGGCGGCCACGACAAACAGTGCAGCGCTCCACACGATCACCGAGCGGCGCTGCTCTTTTAGAACTCCGGTCAGCACCGGCAAAGCCTCAGCGGACATTCGAACCCTCCTCGCTGCGGTAAAGATCGAAAAACAGCTCCTCCAGGTCCCGGTCCCGGGCCGACCACCCGGTCACGTGGTGACGGGCGGCAGTCTTCAGCAGAGCGTTGGGCTCGCCCTGAAGCAGGCAGGTGACCGTGTGATCGGCGACCTCGACATCGCTTACGCCGGCCAGGCGGGTGAACTCCTCAGCCGAGACCGGCGCCGCAAACCGGAACTCCACCCACTGGCCGGCCCGGCGGCGCAGGTCGGACAACTCGGCAACGTCGACCATCCGGCCCGCCCGGATGACCCCGACCCGGCCGGCCACCTCCTCCACCTCACTCAGCACATGCGACGACATGAACACCGTCGAGCCCTCTTGCGAGGCCTGCACCACCATGTCCATGACGTCCTGCTGGAGCAGCGGGTCGAGGCCGCTGGTCGGCTCGTCCAGGATCAGCAGCTCCGGCCGGTGCATAAACGCCTGCACCACGCCGACCTTCTGCTTGTTGCCCTTCGACAGGCTCTTGATCGGCTTGTCCAGCTCGAGCCGGAACCGCTTGGCCAGCGGCTCGATGCGATCCGCTCCCGCTCCCCCGCGCAGCTTCGCCAGGTGGGCGAGGTACTCGCCGGCCCGCCGCCGGGGCGGCAGGACCAGCTCGCCGGGCAGGTAGCCGACCCGGCCCCGCAGCTCCGGGCCGCCTTTGCGGGGGCTCCGGCCGAAGACCTCGACCCGCCCGGCGGTCGGCCGCAGAAGGTCGAGCAGGATCCGGATCGTGGTCGACTTGCCGGCCCCGTTCGGCCCGATGAACCCGAACACCTCGCCCCGGTTCACCGATAGGCTCACCCCGGCCAGCGCCCGGGTCTTTCCGTAGTCTTTGACCAGGTCCTCCGCTTCGATTACCAGCTCACTACCCATCTGATCTCTCCCGCTTTTCGTCTTGCTCGACATTGGCCAGCTCGTCCACCGCCGATTTCCAGCGCTCGTCGGTGAACAGGCCGTTGGTCAGCACCTCAACCGCCGGCGCCCCCCAGCGCACGATGGCCCCCGGGTCTCCCACCAGGTCGACTCCCATCAGCCGCTCGACGTGCCGGTGGAGGGCGACCGCGCCGAGCTGCCAGATGCACAGCAGGACCGCCCGCTCGTAAGGGTGTTCCGAGGGCTTGAGATAACCCGCGTCGACGCCGGCCTCCATGTAGTCCACTGCGTCTGCGACCATCGAGTCGACTAGATCGGCCACCCCCGGTGAGCCGTCCACCAGCATCCGGGCGAGGTAGCGCAGCAGCGGCTGGGCGTCGTCGGCGGTCCGGAGCAGCTGCAACGGATCGGGCGGCGGCCCCTCGGTCATGGCCCGCTGCTTTGTTTCCCGCATCACCGTCGCCACGTACTCGTCGCACGCTTTGCGAAGACCCTCCTTGGACCCGAAGTGGTGCACGACCAGCGCGGGCGACACTCCGGCCTCGGCGGCGATCGCCCGCATGCCGGTCCCGTCGTACCCGAGCCGCCCGAACAGCGCGAGGGCAGCGTCCCGGATCCGGGCTCTTGCGGTGAGATCGGGCTTCTGGTCGACGCTGACTGAACGCATGTTCAGTATCTTAACCGGTCGTTCAGTCGGATGTCGAGGGCGGTTGCGGCGCGGTGCTTCGGTCCATTAAATGGACGCCTGCCATATCGATCGGAGGCGCCGTGACAGCAGATGAGAACCGTAGGAAGGTGCGGGAGGTCTACGAAGCATTCGGCCGGGGAGAGATAGCCGCGGTCATGGACGGCTTGTCCGACGACATCGTCTGGACCTGCTACGCCGCAACCCCGTTCAAAGGCGTTTACCGGGGCAAACAGGGAGTACAGGAGTTCTTCGCCAAGCAAGCTCTGATCGACCTGGACCGGTTCGAGGTCACCAACATCCTCGCCGAGGGGGACACCGTGGTGGTCCTGATCGACAACCGGTACACGGTGAAGGCCACCGGCAAGAGCGCCGAGGGGCCGATCGTCCAGGTGCTGAAGATGACGGAAGGCAAAGTCACCGAGTGGTACGAGGTGGAGCACGCCTCCGTGGAGGCCTGGAGCTAGGCCGAGCGCGCGCAGACGCCCCATCCTCTTAATAGGAGGATGGGGCGCCTGCTGCGGTTACCTCGTGGGGGCGACGTCGTCCGGTTCGGAGCAGTGGGCGAAGTCGTAGTTGTAGCTCATAACGTCGTGGAGCAGGGTCTGCATCTGCAGGTGGCTCATCCCGTAGAGGCAGGCGAACCCGTCCAGCATGTCGACGATGTCCGGGCCCGGCTGGCCCCGGTCCACGTAGTCCGGGTGCACCGACCCGTCCCGCTGCGGCAGGTACTCCATGACCACGCCGTTGATCAGGTGGTTCAGCGGGTTGGAAGAGCCGCCCCCGCCGTCCCACTGGTCGAAGTCCCCGAAGCCGAAGTCGATCGGCTCGGCGCCCGTCCCGTCATGCAGATCCCAGAGGATCCTCCAGGTCCAGCCCTGGCCGGGGCCGCCCGAGTTGGTGCTCTCAGGAACGTCGCCCGGAAGGACCTCGCCGGCGTCCGAGTCCCAGTTGCCCTGCACGTCCATGTCCTCGGCCCACCCGGAGTTGGAAGGCACCCGATAGGAGTTGCCCAGGATCATGCCGGCCCGCACGTTGGCCATCGGCTCGCCCCAGCGGCCGTAGTTCTGCAGGCCATCCTCCACCAGCACCCAGCCGTCGAAGTAGTGGCTGGTCTCGTGTACCACCGCGAAGGGCGACCACTCGAGCCACGGCGGGATGTAGATCAGGTGGCGCTTCCCGGAGTTGTAGAAGGCGGTGTCGTCCGACTCCTGAAGCGGCTGGTCGGTCAGGACCAGGTTGATCTGCGGCAGCCGGTCGCCGGAAACCAGCTGGCGGTAGTAGTCGAGCGCCGTCATGGTGGTCTCCATAATCGTCAGCGCCCGGGCGACCTCTCCCGCACGGGAGTATTTGCCCTGCTGGAACAGCCGGCCCTCTTCGTAGGATTGAAAGTCCCGGTTCAGTTCGTGCCCGCCGATGCAGAATCCGGAACCCGGGCACTTCGCATCGGCCTCCGGGTTGAAGGTCCCGACCTCGCCGGCGACGATCGTGTAGTCGGCCGGCACGTCGTCGAGGTCCCCCATCACGACCGGGTCCGGGCTCGCGGTGTGCACGCCGAGTGCCACCTGCCTGCCGGCGCCCGGGGCGCTCAACGAGTACAGGGTGACGGTGGCGTCCTTGTCGCCGCACCAGCTCGGAAACAGAATCGAGTAGTGGCCGTCGGCGTCGGTGTAGCCGTCGGCGTGCAGGCCGCACCCGTCGGCGACCCGGACGAGCACCTCGCGGGCGCCCACCATTCCCATGTCCTCGTCGCCGTCGCTGTACTCGTACTGCGGCGCCTGCGGATGTGCCGAGTTCCCGGGGTCGACGACCCACGCCCGCCGGCGGTGCCGGATGTCGCCGTGAACCCAGTAGTAGCCGGTCGGCTCCTGGCAGTACGGCTTGGCCGTGGCCGCGTCGGCGTCGCAGTCGAGGCTCCACGCCAGATCCAGCTCCGGGTTGAAGGTCGCGCTGCGTCGGCTGGTGGTTCCGGCGGCCAGCGACGGGGTGCCCGACCGCGAAGACGAGCTGCTGTAGACCAGCGAGTCGGCGGCGGCGAACGACAGTCCCGACGGGCGGGCTTCGTCGAACATCGATGGATCCGAGGTGGTCCCACGCGGCATCGCCGGTGCGACCGGCTGGCCGGCAGCGGCCAGCGTGGAATTTTTCGTCGCCACCTGGGCCGACTCCTGCGTCGGGCCGGCCGACAGATCGGCGGCGCTGACCGGCTGGGCGACCAGGCTGCCCACCAGTGCCACCGCAAGCGGCAGCAGAACCAGCTTGCGGCGCGCCGCCGGTTTCCCGGCTCGGGGCCGGCCGGCTGAGGTCTTCGACTTGCTTTGCATGTTGTGCTCCCTTCTCGGTGCCTGCTGACACCGGTAGGAGCCTGGGCGGCGCAAGTCCTAACAACTATTGGCCGGGAATTTTCATCGACTTTGTATCTCCGCCGGCCATCCGCCTCGCCGCCTACTCGTCTTCTGCGGACGACAATCCCGGCCTGCCGGGAGCGGGATTGCGCCCGGGTGGCCGCTAGCAGCCGCCGGGTCCGGTCGCGGGCGGTACGGCTGCCGTCTTCTGCTCCGACGGCTGGCCCGCCAGGCGGTGGCGCAGGGGCGTGACCCGGTAACGTTGGGCCCGCCCCTCCCCCACCAGGTCGTCGACGAAGCCGGATCCCGGGGCCGTCGCCCGCTCCACCCAGCGGTCGGTGCCCGCCGGGGCATCCACCGGCCGCCGCTCGATCCGGTAGGCGGTGGCGTTCGGCACCGGCTCCCATGCGACCGTAACCTGCGGCCGGCCGGTCGGGCAGCCTGCATCCACCGAAAGCTCGGTCGAAGCGTCCCAGGTACCGGCGCCCGTCGCCGTCACGCCTTCGACCGCATCCGAGAAGCCGGCGGCCTGCTGCGGCGGCGGGTCCACCCACACCCGAACCTGCGCCTCGGCGCTTAGCGGCGCTACGGCTGCAATCCCGCCCTCGATTCCCGGGTCGTCCACCCTCGGGTCGGATTGCCCGAGGTCGGTCACCGTGTAGGTGAAGGCGGCAGTTCCGGTAAACCCCGGTGCCGGGGTGTAGGTGCAGGCCGCCGGCGTGCACTCCACGGAGCCGGAGCCGGGCGGATCCACCGGGCCGGCGGCAGCAACCCTGGGTGGATCCCCCGGGCGGTTCGGGTCCCCGGGCGAGGGCGGATCATTGGGGTCCTCGTCGTTGTTCGTCACCTCGACGATCACCGGCTCGCCCTGCGAGGTCACCGCCCGATCGTCCCGGGCGACCGGTGCGTCGTTGACGTGGAGCACCTCTAAGCTCACCTCGACGGCAGCCGCGCCGAACAGCGGGTTGGTCACCGAGTAACGGAACGAGTCGGCTCCGGCGTGGCCGTCGAGCGGGCGGTAGGTGCAGTCACCGGTCACGCTGCAGGCGACCGAACCCCACGCCGGCCCGTCGAGCCGGGCCCATTCGTACCCCGCCGGAAGGCTCCCGCTCGCCGTCCGGCCGGGGACCGCGTCGCCGTCCAGGACGTTGAACCCGGCAGCAACGCC
>DATABX010000186.1:0-7552 GCA_036259335.1 Actinomycetota bacterium | reverse complement strand
CCACCTGGCGAAGCCGGGTGTCGTCGCCGACCACCACGACATCTTCGTCTGCGGCGAAGGTGATCGGCGTGTCGGGATGTACGGTGCGGGCGTCGTGGACCACGTCGCCGACCACGGTCCCGAGATCCACCTCGTCCAGGTTTAACTGCGGGTCCTGGTCGAGGCGGGCCAGGAGCAGCATCTCGTCGACCAGCTTGGCCATGCGGGCCGACTCCTCCTCGATCCGGCGCATCGATTTGGCCAGATCGTCGGGGTTGGAACTGGCGCCGGAGCGAAACAGCTCGGCGTAGCCCCGGATCGACGTCAGCGGCGTCCTCAGTTCGTGGGAGGCGTCGGCGACGAACCGCCGCAGCTTGTCCTCGGACTCGCGGCGCTGCTCGAAGGCGCTCTCGATCCTCTCCAGCATCGCGTTGAGGGCCTGGCCCAGGCGACCGACCTCGGTGTCGGGGGAGTCGGTGTCCACCCGGCGCGAGAGGTCGCCGGCAGCGATGTCGGCGGCGGTGCGCTCCATCCGGTTCAGCGGTTGCAGGTTCAGCCGGATGAGCCAGAGTGCGGTCGCGATTCCGGCCGCCATTACGGCGAGGCCGACGAATCCCTCGATCAGCAGCAGCCGCGAGATCGTCGCGTTGACGTCGTCCAGTGGCTGGGCGACGACCACCGTGCCGCCCTGGCCCGGATCCCGGAACGCCAGGACCCGGAAGGTGGAGCTACCCTCGGGATCCTGGGCGGTCAAGAACAGGCTGTCGGCCGGGCCGGCGTTTCGGGAGCCGGGCAGAGGGGTCGGAAGCACCGGCGGAGACTCGATCGATCGCAGCCCGACGGTTCGGGTCTCGACCACGTCGCCCGAAGGGTCGAGCAGCATGACGAAGGTCGCCGGCAGGTCCGGGCCCCGCCCCCCACCGCCGCCGCGGCGACCCGACGGATACGGAGGGTAGGAGCCCTCCGAATGCAGCAGCTGCGCCGCCAGCGGCCTGGCCCCCTGAAGCTGTTCGTCTACCCGGCTCACCAGAAAGTTACGGACCAGCAGGTAGGTGGCGATTCCCGAGACGGTCAGCCCCGCGGCGACCAGGATCGCGGTCGTCCACACCAGCCGCGCCCGAAGTGACAAGGCCTAGTCCCGGGGAAGCCGCAAGCTGTAGCCGACGCCCCTGATGGTCTGGATGAGCGGCGGCTCGAAGCGGTCGATCTTTCGGCGCAGGTAGCTGATGTATGTCTCGACCACGTTGGCGTCGCCGCCGAAGTCGTACTGCCAGACGTGGTCGAGAATCTGGCTCTTCGACATCACCCGCCGGGCGTTCATCAGCAGGTACCGGAGGAGGGTGAACTCGGTCGGGGTCAGGTCGATCAAGGTGTTGGCCCGGCGTACCTCGTGGAGGTCGTCGTCCAGCTCGAGGTCGGCGAATTTCAGGATGCTTCCGCCGGTATCGCTGCGCCCCGCCGACCTGCGCAGCACCGCCCGCACCCGGGCTACGAGCTCCTCCAAGCTGAACGGCTTGGTGATGTAGTCGTCGGCGCCCATCGTGAGCCCGTGAACCTTGGACTCCGTCTGGTCCCGGGCGGTCAAAAAGATGACCGGGGTCTTGACCCGGTCGGTCACCAGCCGGCGCTGGACCTCGAACCCGTCGAAGTCGGGGAGCATGACGTCCAGCAGGATCAGGTCCGGGCGGAACGACTGGGTCTTGGAGATCGCCTCCCGGCCGCCCGCCGCAGTGCTGACCTCGAAGCCCTGGTAGCGAAGGGCGGTCGCGATGAGGTCAGTAATGTTCGGCTCGTCATCCACGACGAGGACGCGTGCGCCGTCGCCAGCCTGCCCGGTCCCGCCCACCAGCATCCTCCTCTCGACGTCCCAGCCTACCGGGACCGTACCCGCTGCCGGCATCAGTCGAAGGTGCGGGTGCCGAAGTAGTGGTGCGTGCCGACCCCCGCGGTCTCCAGCGCCTGGCGGACCCGAGGGGCGTCGTGCGAGCCCACCCGGCGGATTGCCACCACCGCCATGCCCGAACGCAGGTGGTCGATGGCCCGGCTGAGGTGCAGCCCCTCCTCGGAGAGCAGCTCCACCTTCCGCAGGATCCTCTGCCTGAGGGTGGCGGACTCTCCGCCCCGGCTGAGGATCTGCAGGCCGTCGTGGCCGTCGAGGAAGGCCACCTCCTGGCCGGCGAGGCCGGTGCCGTCGAGCGCCTCCTGGACCTGCTCGAGCGGCGCGGAAGCCGGCACGAAGCCGATAACCGTCTGCCTGGGGAACGAAACGAACTCCTGCGGGTTAACCCTCATGACTGCCTCCTTGGTAGGAATACCGATGCACCAAGGTTGCCCCCGCAACCTGGGAGGCACCTGTGAATGGCCTGAGCGCGAAAGCAGAGTCGATCGTTCGGTGGAACCACTCCGGGCGGCCTCCGGCACCGGCCAGCCGGCGGACATTGGAGAGGGCAGTTGAGCCCGTCGCAGTCTTCGTCCATGCTGAGGGTCAATCGATCGTCGACCGAGGTGGGGGTAGCTTGAATACACGAATTCTGCTTGCCAGCAACGGCGCCAAACCGGCCCGCGACGCCGGGTTGTTGTTGAGGCGCCTGGCCGACGCCCAGCGGGTCCATGTGACGGTCAACGTCTGCGACTCGGTGGAGTTCGCCTTTCCGGAGGAACCCTGGACCTACGGAGGCGAGAGGAAGCCCCGGCCACAGCCCGCCGAGGTCGGCAAGTCCGAGGTGGCGGCATTCGAAGCCGCGGGGTTCGACACCGACCTTACTCTCGGATCGGGCATTCCCGCAGCCGAGATCCTCGAGCAGGTGAAGGCCGGCGGATACCAGGTGACGGTCATGGGCGCGGGAAGCGCCCGGTGGCTGGACAACTTCCTGCTCGGAAGCACGTCGACGAGGGTCCTGCACACCTCGGCCAGCTCGGTTCTCATCGTCCACCACGCCGGTGATTCGCCGGAGAAGGTCAAAGTGCTTGTGGCCACCGACGGCTCAGCCGACGCCGGGCATGCACTCGACGTGTTCGCCGCGGTGGCCGACAGCGGCAAGGTGGCGGTGACCGTCGTGTCGGTGGCCGACCAGGTTCCCAGGTTGGGGCGGCTCATCCCGAAGACCGTGCCGGCCGAGGGCGTCGGCGGATTCCTGATGGAGTCTGCGAAGAAGAGCGCCGAGATCGCCGCCGGCCATCTCGAGCGGCACGGGTTCGAGGTG
Organism: Actinomycetota bacterium; assembly: GCA_036259335.1. Lineage (GTDB taxonomy): Bacteria > Actinomycetota > CADDZG01 > JAHWKV01 > JAHWKV01 > JAJCYE01. The sequence goes on along the minus strand of DATABX010000186.1, from coordinate 4,370 downwards.
GCGACCGTGACTCCAACCGGGGAACCGGTGCGGGAGATCCTCCAGCTCGCAAAGGACTTCGACCTGGTGGTGTGCGGCTCCCGGGGAATGGGCGGAGCCAGCCGGATGCTGCTGGGCAGCGTCAGCGACCAGCTCGCCCGCCTGGCGCCGGCGACGCTGGTGGGCCGGAAGGCCGAACCGGCGGGAGACTGAGTGGAGTAGAGCGGAGGGAACGATGCGGGTTCTGGTCACTGCGGCGTCCAGGCATGGGTCCACCGCAGGAATCGCCGAGGCGATCACCCGTACGCTGAACGAGCGGGGGATAGGCGCCGACTACAGAGCGGTCGACCAGGTGGCGTCGCTCACCGGATACGACGCGGTGGTCCTGGGAAGCGCGGTTTACGCGGGCCGATGGATGAAGCCGGCCCGGGAGTTCGTCAAGAGCCATGCCGGGGAACTCCGGCAGCGCAGGGTGTGGACGTTTTCGAGCGGCCCCGTCGGCGACCATGAGGCGAAAGACGACCAGGCTTCTGCGCCAGCCTTGCGCAGTGGGCTGGCCACTACTGGCCGGCGACGATCTCAGCTAGCCCGGCTCGCCGGTCCAGGCGCTCGACCGCTCAGCGCAGAATGCCTTACTTAAAGCGAAACCCAGATGTTCGGGATGGTAGGCTCTAATAGCGTCCACACGGCGCATCGGGGTATCGGGGTATATCACTGCCGGATTCCGTACCGGCATATGCGCCAGAGCTGCCAGCGCCAGAGCTGCCGCTCGAATTGCCCGACATGTTGAATACACAAGTAATGCTTCCGTCCGCCTCAACCCTAAAGGGCACAACCTCGTTCGCATCGTGCTTTACTTCTACGCATCCCCCGGGGCGCTCCAGGCAGGGGTTCTCGGTAACAAGCTTCTCGGGTGTTCCGACGGGCGCCGCCACGTCGATACAAAGGGCCGGGTTGGGACTACAAAGCTTGTGAGTGCTCACATCACTCGACTGAGTCGAGCTAACGGACGTTCCGACCTGCGACCAACTCGTTGCGGCGAACATCGGTACTAAGCTTGCGACACCCAGAACAAGTAGAACTCTTCGCAGCACATTTGCCTCCCATGGTAGCGTCCCTGGCCTCCGTACCCTGGCCAGTTCTAACCAATCGAGTGGCGGCGAAGTCCTCATCGGGGGCTATCTATTCAGTGAGTGCTCTTGAGATCAGCTGCCGGGCGTGCTCGACGGTCTGCGGCAGGTCGCCCGACGTATCGACCCGGGCCGCGCCGGGCCAGGGATCGAATTCGGGCGCCATAGCATCGGCGACCTCTGCCGTTGCGTCGGACGGGTCGCCTCCCCCGGCGGCCCGGGCGGCGATACGACCGGTGGTCACGGCGGCGGGGGCCTCACAGCGCAGCTCGATCAGGGGGGACCGGCACCGCTCGGCGAGCTGGCGGAAGGCCTCCCGCCACGCCGCCTTCGACCAGGATGCGTCGCAGATCACCGGCTCGCCCTGCTCCAGCAGCGCACCCGCCTGGTCCAGCAGAGTCCGGTAGGTGGCGTCGGTCATCTCTGCCGAGTAGATTCCCTGGCCGTAGCCGGCCTCGGCTCGAGCCGACGGGGGCATCCCGGCAATTTGTTTGCGGATTTCGTCACTGCGCAACACAGTCCAGTTCCGGTCCCGTCCCAGTTGACGGGCGATCGTCGACTTGCCGGTCCCGGGCAGGCCGCCGACCAGCACCAGCGCCACCCGGCCTTCCTGCAGGTGCCGAAGCGCGATCCGGAGTAGTTTCGCCGCCTCGTCGAGGGCGTCGGCGTCGCCCTGGGAGTGGCGGATAAGGGCGATCTTGGCCCGCACGTGCGCCCGGTAGGCCCGGTAGTGGTGCCCCAGGGACGCCGGGTGGTCCTCTTCCGAGGCCTTGCGGTAGGCGGCAAGGAAGTCCTCTCCCAGGGCCCGACCGCCGATTCGCTCCAGGTCCATCGCAAGAAAACAGGCGTCGTCCAGCACGTCGACGTAGCGCAGGCGGTCGTCGAACTCCAGGCAGTCGAGGATTCGAGGGCCGTCGTCCAGGCAGAAGACGTCGTCGGCCAGCAGGTCGCCGTGACCGTCGCGGATGCGGCCGCCGGCGATGCGCTGGTCGAACAGCGGCTTGCGTCCGGCGAGGTACTCGCGAGCGAGCCGGCCGATGGAACCGGGGAGCGATGGCTCACGAAGGTCGGCCGACAGGGGCTCGACCTCCTCGACATTTGCCTCCCAGCGCGCCTGGAGTGCGTCCCGAGTGCCTTCGGCGTCGATCTCGGGTCCGGTCGTAGCGCTGCGGTGGAAACGGGCGACGACTTCGGCGACCGCCTGAATGCAGTCGTCGCGTTCGTGGTCGCGGGCCAGCCGGGCCAGCCGGCGCTCCGGGGGCATCCGGCGCATAACGACCAGCCAGTCGCACGGCTCGCCGTCCGGTCCGGTGACCCCGGCCACTCCGAGGTAGACGTCGGGCGCGAGCCGGCGGTTGAGCTCCACCTCGCGTTCGCACGCGTGGCGCCGCAGCTGGGTGGTCGAGAAGTCGAGGAACGGGGTTCGCACGTTCTTCTTCAGCTTGTAGACCCGGTCCCCGGCGAAAACCAGCAGAGAAACGTGGGTTTCGGCCACCTTGGGGGCCAGCCCTTCGCCGGAAGGGGATTGGGGGGACCAGCCGTCATTCACAACTTCGGGCACGCCAGCTTGTTCAAGTCGCAGATCCTCGGTTTGGCGGGTGGTAACCCGGCAAAGGTAACAGGGTGAGCCGCCTCTCCGACCTCGAAGATACCCTGCTTCGCCCCGCCGAGCCGGGCCTGTTTGCTCCGGAGGAGCTCGACGGGCTGCCCGACGCGGTCCGCCGCTACTTCCTCGCCGCGATCGAGCCCGGGACGCCACTCGCCAAGGCCGCCCGGCTGCGCATGAAGGGCCACATAAAGGTGAAGAGGTGGCTTCCGTTCCGGGCCCGCCAGGTTCTCAGCCCCCACCACGGGTTCGTGTGGGCCGGAAGGGCGGGCGGCGTCATCGCCGGATCGGACAGCTTCGTCGAAGGACGAGGATCGATGGATTGGAAGGTGGCCGGCCGCTTTACGGTAGCCCACGCCGAGGGACCTGATGTCTCCCGCAGCGCCGCCGGGCGCGCCGCCGCCGAAGCCATCTGGCTGCCCATCGCACTGCTGCCGCGCTTCGGCGTCGGCTGGTCGGAGCAAGGGCCGAATGCGATCACGGCCTCCTACGAGGTCGGGGGCTTCCCCGTGGAGCTGCATCTGGAACTGGACGGCGAAGGGCACCTGCAGTCGGCGGTCTTCGACCGCTGGGGGGATCCGGAAAACAGCGGAAGGTTCAGCCTCCACCCCTTCGGAGGGCACATCACCCGGCAGGAGGCGTTCGACGGACTGACCATTCCCGCCGCCGGCAGCTTCGGCTGGTACTTCGGAACCGACCGGTGGGTCGAGGGGGAGTTCTTCCGGTACGAGATCGTCAGCTACCAGCTGGTGAAGTAGGAAGCTTCCGAAGCAGGTCGCTTGCCCGATTGTTACCGGCGGCGAACAGGGTGTCGTTGGCGTACAACCCCCGGCCGTCGAGCTCGAAGGTGCGCCCGTAGATGTCGGCGACGGTGCGCGGTCCGCCGGTTCCCTGCCAGAACAAACCTGCGGCGGCCGCCGCCGCAGCCAGCAAGCCGGTTGCGGCGGACAGCAACAACACCGGCCGGAACGAGGTACGGCTAATGTCCCCGCTGCGCACCGGCTCTCTCACCCCAGGTCGGCCATCAGGTTTCGGCGAAGTCTCTCAAGATCACGAACCGAGGCGGGTGAGCAGCCGCTCCCGGTTGAACATCGCAGCCACCAGCCGCCAGCCGACGACATCGACCGCCGCCACCGCCGCCGCGGCGCCGACCAGCACGGACACCGTCGGGTCGACGAGCCCGAAGCCGAATACCGCGATCACTGCGAAGGCCGGCAGCGTGGCGAGCCCGGCCAGCTGCTGGGCCACCCGGATGTCCCGGGAGCGCACCGATATGGCCAGCGAGACGACGGTCGAGAACCCCGCCAGCGCCGGCACCAGGACGAGGGCCCCCTGCGGCCGGGTTGCCCACATGGCGTCGGCCATCCGGTCGCTGCCGAAGAGCAGGATCACCAAAATGAAGATCCCGAACAGCGCCCAGGCCACCAGGGCGGCAGGAATGGCCGCAGCGAGGGCCTTGCCGGCCAGCAACTCGGTGTCCTCGACCGGGGTGGTCAGCACCGGTTCGATGGTTCCCTGCTCTCGTTCGCCGATCACGCTGTAGGCGGCCACGGTTGAGGGGATCATGAGCGGGACGACGAGGAACAAAAGCAGCGCCTGCGCGGCAGCAGCCGTGTACATGCCCTGGGGGCCGTCCTCGGGAATCAGCAGCGATT
>DATABX010000185.1:0-2870 GCA_036259335.1 Actinomycetota bacterium | reverse complement strand
CGAGCAGATGATCGGCGAGGGCGACCTGGTGGCGTTCCGGTTCACGCTCACCGGCACCCATCGAGGCCCGTTCCAGGGGGTTGCCCCGACCGGCGTCCGGGTCAACGTGCCCGGCCTGGATCTGGTGCGCCTGAGCGAGGGCCGGCTCACCGAGCACTGGGGCGGCGCCGACCTGGCGATATTGAAGGCGCAGCTGGCTTCGGGGGCTACTCCGCCGGCTCCTTCTTGATCACCGTGCCCCCGAAGCCCGGCACCGATCGGTCCCGGTTGAAGGTGGACTCCCGCTTCGACTCGGGGGCGTTGAGGATCTGCTCCTTCTTGTCGAGCACCTGCTGGATAACCCCGTCCTTGCCGGTCCCGCGGAGGACGTTCTGCGCCATCTCGCTCAGCTTGGCGCGCCGCATCACCACCTGGGGGTCCTTCTTGAAGTCTGCGAAGTGGTGGGGCATCGTCGCCAGCCACCGGAGAAAATCGTCCAGCTCGATATCGACGTCCTGTGCCATCGTGAGCTCCCTCCAACCAGCCTGACCGCCGCCTGCCAGACTAGCCTACGACCGCCGATTTCAACATCTGGTGGCGACCACGCAGTGGCACAGGTAGACGTTCCACCGCCGGCGTGCCAGCCGCACCAGCCACGGCACCATGTCGTGTTCTTCGACCACCTCGAAGCGGCCGTCGAGCGCCTCCGCCAGGAATTCGGGGCCTCCCCCGGAAAACGGGGACCGGCCGCCCTCGTCGGCGTCCGCCCAGTAGGGCGACGACAGCGCCAGCACGCCCCCTGGGGCAAGCACCCGGGCGAACTCTCCGATAAGCCCCCGCGGTTCGGGCACCGCGCAGAGCACATTCAGGCCGGCGACACATTGGGCGCCTTCCGCGGAAACCGGGAGGGCGGCTCCCGAGGCCACCACGAAATCCAGGTTGGCCGCTTCGGGCGGCGGGTCGAGGCCTCTCGGCTCCCACCGGCCTCTCTCGATCTCGACCGAGTACCTGTCCAGGGGGGACGGCTGGCGCAGCAGCAGGCGGCGGGCGGCCAGCACCGCCCGGAACGAGCGGTCCACTCCAACCGAGTAGCGGTATAGCTTCGCCAGTTCGGCGGCGCCGCGGCCGACGCTGGATCCGACGTCCAACGCCAGGCCGGCCGGGGAGCCGGGGAGTTCCCGGACGGAGCCGAGCAGCAGGGAGTAGGGGTCCAGGCGGGAGGCCCGGTGCGCGGTGACCGCCTCCCGCCACCAGCCGCCGGGCAGGTCGCCGGTGAGCGATCCCGGGTCGAAGTGGGCCTGCAGGTAGGGGGAAACCGACCACTCGGCGCCGCTGTCGCCGGCGGGCGCCGGCCCGGCCTGACCGGAGAAGGCGCTGGGGATGCCGAGGTAGGAGCGCATCCTCCGGGACACGCCGGCGCCGGCCAGCTCGTCGCCGCACCGGGCGATCTCCTCCCAGAAAGCTCCGAGGTAGGCCTGCAGGTCGTTCTCCAGGAGCGCGACCCCCAGGATCACCGGGTACTCGGCCTCGCACCGGTTGCAGCACAGCACCGCTTCCACCAGCTCGGCCGGGTCGGAGGGGCTGGTTCCGATCTCGAACCGGCCGCCGGGGGAGAGCGGTCCGGCGCAGCCGGGGGCCGGGCAGGCCAGCCAGGCGAGGGATTCGGTTCGCATGAGGGACAAAGGATAGCCAGCGGGCGACCCCGGGCAAAAGAAAAGACGTCCAGGCCTCGCCCGACGTCCTTTCTTTGATGCCAGTCTCGACCGAGATCCGCCATCGCTGATGTCATTAACCCTCGACCGAGGGCTTACAGATCCTGCTTACTTGGCGTTCTTCATGATGTAGGTCATGATCGTCTGGGTAGGCGTCGCGACCTTGTGTACATCACGAAGGTGAACTGCCACGGCACGCATGAGCTCTTCTTTCGAACCAGCCTTAGCGCGCCACTTGCAGGTGTCTGCACCTACGTCTGCTCAGCTAACCTCCGGAGGCATAATTACCCCTTTCTTTCGGTTGAAGCCCATCCTCGCGTAATCCGTAATTTATGGCTAGTCAAAGAATCGTTTATTTCCTCCGGGTTTTTCCGGCCGGGACCAATTCGGCGTTAACCGTCTGGTGCGATAACGTCTGGGGATCGACACCAACCAGCTGATTGCCGACACCGTCGCCGACGACCTGCTCGAGCTGACCGCCGAGCTGGTTGCCATACCCTCGGTCAGCTACAACGAGGCGGTGATCACCGACCACCTCCAGCGGCTTCTCGCCCGGGCGCCGTGGCTGGAGGTCACCCGGCTCAGCAACACCCTGGTCGCCCGGACCGACCTCGGTCACGCAAGCCGCATGATCCTGGCGGGCCACTCCGACACGGTGCCTCCGAACGGCAACGAGACCCCCCGGATCGAAAACGGCACCCTGTGGGGCCTCGGTTCGGCCGACATGAAGGGCGGCCTGGCGGTTCTGCTGCAGCTGGCCCTGACCGTGCCGGCGCCGGCGATCGATGTCACCTACGTCTTCTACGAGTGCGAGGAGGTGACCTCCGGCGACAACGGGTTGGAGCGCATGTTCACCGAGCGCCCGGACCTGATGACCGGCGACGCCGCACTCCTCGCCGAGCCCACCGCAGCGGCCATCGAGGCCGGCTGCCAGGGGATCCTGCAGGTCGACGTGACGACCACCGGCAACCGGGCCCACACCGCCCGGGGGTGGCTCGGGGTAAACGCCATCCACCGCATTGCGCCGTTGATCGACGCGGTCGCCGCGTACGACGGCCGGAGGGTCCAGATCGACGGGTGCGACTTTCGGGAGGGCCTGCAGGTGGTCCGGATCAACGCCGGGGTGGCGGACAACGTGGTGCCGGACTCGGCGACCATGCGCCTGAACCACCGGTTCGC
>DATABX010000184.1:0-13445 GCA_036259335.1 Actinomycetota bacterium | reverse complement strand
GTTGCAGGACGGGTCCGGGCAGCGGAACTCGATCCGCTTGCTCTTGGGGCTCTTGGAGTACAGAGGGATCCGCACCGCCGCCGACCGGTTGCGCTGCGAGTACACCAGGTTGACCGGCGCCTCGTAGCCGGGAACCAGCCGCTTGTAGGAGTTGGTGGTCGGTGCACACAGGGCCAGCAGCGCCGGGGCGTGGTGCAGGATGCCGCCGATGTAGTGGATTGCCAGCTCGGACAGGTTGGCGTAGCCGTCGCCGTAGAACAGCGGCTCGCCGTCCTGTCCGAGCTGGCAATCCACTATATCGGCGGCATCCTGCACCACGCCCCGGCGTTGCTGGCCCTGTGTGCACCGACCACCAACTCGTACAAGCGGCTGGTCCCGGGCTACGAGGCGCCGGTCAACCTGGTGTACTCGCAGCGCAACCGGTCGGCGGCGGTGCGGATCCCCCTGTACTCCAAGAGCCCCAAGAGCAAGCGGATCGAGTTCCGCTGCCCGGACCCGTCCTGCAACCCGTACTTCGCCTTTGCGGCGATGCTCATGGCCGGACTGGACGGCATCAAGCAGGGGATGATTCCGCCCGAGCCGGTCAACCGGGACATGTTCGAGCACGACGGCGACGCCGGCCCGGTGCCGACCGTCCCGTCGAACCTGGAGCAGGCGCTCGACGCCCTGGAGGCCGACCACCAGTTCCTGCTGGAGGGCAACGTCTTCACCCAGGACCTGGTCGACACCTGGATTGACTACAAGCGGACCAGTGAGGCCAAGGAGCTGAGCCTGAGGCCTCACCCGTTCGAGTTCTACATGTACTACGACATCTAGTACCTCAGCAGCGTCGGAGCGGCTCGGTCTACGCACAATCGGGCCGCTCCTTCGCGTCCGGAGTCGCCCGATGTCGCCCAAAGTCTCAGAATCTGCACGAGCCGCTAAAGGCCGGGTCGAGTCCAAGGGAAGGCCGGCAGGTCGCTATGATGCCTTTCCATGCGCGCCATCCACGCCACGGAGGCCGGCGGCCCTGACGTTCTTCGGGTCGTCGACCTTCCCGAACCGCAGGCGGGTCCCGGGGAGCTCCTCGTCCGGCTGGCGGCCGCCGGCGTGAACTTCCGGGATACCTACGAGCGGGCCGGCATCTACCCCCGGCCGTTTCCCCACATACCGGGCGCCGAGGGGGCCGGTACCGTCGAAGCGGCCGGGGAGGGGGTTTCCGGCTTCGATCCGGGCGAACCGGTGGCGTTCGTAGACGCCCGCGGCTCCTACGCCGAGCTGGTGGTGATCCCGGCCGACCAGGCGCTGCCGGTGCCCGACACGATGGGTTTGGATCTGGCGGCGGCAGTTGCCCTGCAGGGCATGACCGCCCACTACCTGGTTGCCTCGACCTTTCCGGTTCAACGAGGCCAGACCGTGCTCCTCACCGCAGCTGCAGGCGGTACCGGCCTGTTGCTGACCCAACTGGCCGCCGCCCGGGGCGCCCGGGTCATCGGCCTGGTGGGGTCCGCAAAGAAGGAGGCCCTGGCCAGGGAGGCCGGGGCGGCCGAGGTGATCTTGTACACCGAGCTGGAGGATCTGCCCGCCCAGCTTCCCGGCCTGGTGCTGGGTTTGACCGGCGGCCAGGGGGTCGACGTGGTGTACGACGGAGTTGGCAGGGACACCTTCGACGCAACCCTGGCGTGCCTCCGCCGGCGGGGCATGATGGTGCTGTTCGGCGGGGCAAGCGGGCAGGTGCCGCCCTTCGACCTGCAGCGCCTGAACCGGGCAGGGTCGCTCTTCGCCACCCGGCCCAAGCTCGGCGACTACGTTGCCACCCGGGAGGAGCTGTTGTGGCGGGCGAACGAGGTGTTCGGCGCCGTCGCCGCCGGATCTCTTAAGGTCCGGGTAGGTCAGCGGTTCCCGCTGGAGGAAGCCCGGTCGGCACACGAGGCGCTGGAGGGCCGCCGCACTACCGGCAAGGTGCTGCTCGAGGTGTGATCGCGCTTCGGCGCCGGGTGGCTTGCCCGCTGGGACAGGCAGCAACCGCTTCACCCGATTAAGCTGTGGGCCATGAAGAGACTCTGTGTCTTCACCGGCGCCAGTCCGGGGGCTCGGCCCCAGTACGCCCGAGCGGCCCAGGACCTTGCCGAGGCACTGGTCGAGCGCAACCTCACTCTGATCTACGGGGGCTCGAAGGTCGGCCTCATGGGCCTGCTCGCCGACGCGGCGCTGGAGGCCGGCGGAGAGGTGATCGGCGTCATCCCGGAACGGCTGTTCGCCAAGGAGATCCCTCACATGGGTCTCACCGAGCTGCACATGGTCAAGTCCATGCACGAGCGCAAGCAGGTGATGGCCGACCTGTCCGACGGCTTCCTGGCGTTGCCGGGTGGGGTCGGCACGCTGGAGGAGCTGACGGAGATCTACACCTGGGGCCAGCTCGGGCTGCACCGCAAGCCGTGCGGTCTGTTCAACGTCGAGGGCTACTACAACTACCTGATCCAGTTCCTGGACCACGCGGTCCACGAGCGCTTCCTCAAGCCGACCCACCGGGACACCCTGCTGGTCGGTGACGACCCGGGAGAGCTGCTCGACAAGTTTGCCAACTACCGGGCTCCCCGCCTGGGAAAGTGGCTGGACCGGGCCAGCACCTAGCCGCCGCGTCTACTGCGGGCGGTAGCGGTTTGTGATGGGCAGCCGGCGATCCCTCCCGAAAGCCCTGGAGGTCACCTTGATGCCCGGTGCCGACTGCCGGCGTTTGTACTCCGCCCGGTCGACCATCTCGCAGACCCGCTTCACCATCTCCCGGTCGTAGCCCTGGGCGGCGATCTCGTCGATGCTGAGGTTGTCCTCGACGTACCCCTTCAGGACCGGGTCCAGCACGTCGTAGGGGGGGAGCGAGTCGGTGTCCAGCTGCCCGGGAGCCAGCTCGGCGGTCGGCGGGCGCTCCAGAATCGACGGAGGAATCGCCTCGCCCCGGGTGTTGCGCCATGCGGCCAGCTGATAGACGAGCGTCTTCGGCACGTCCTTGAGAACTGCGAAACCTCCCGCCATGTCTCCGTACAGCGTGGCGTAGCCCACCGCCATCTCCGACTTGTTGCCGGTCGACAGAACCAGCCGGCCGGTCAGGTTGGACACGTACATCCACAGGTTGCCCCGGATCCGGGCCTGCAGGTTCTGGTCGGCCACCGAGTACTCGGCGGCCGGAAACTCCTCCTCCAGGGTCCGCCGCATGGCGGCCAGTGCCAGCCCGATCGGCATGGTGATCAGCTCGAAGCCCAGGTTCTCGGCCAGCTCCTTGGAGTCCTGGGTGCTCTGCGACGACGTGAACTCGCTCGGGTTCGATATGCCGAGCACATTCTCGGCGCCCAGCGCGTCGACTGCGATGGCGGCGGTGAGAGCCGAGTCGATGCCCCCCGAGATTCCCACCAGCGCCTGGCGGAAGCCGTTCTTGCGCATGTAGTCGCGGACTCCGAGCACCAGGGCGCCGTAGACCTCGGCCGGCGGTTCGAGCTCGGGAGCAATCGAGCTTTCGATCGGGGGCGGGGTCGGGCGGGGGCCGGAATTGAGGTCGACGACGATCACGGTCTGCTCGTCGTCCTGATCGGAGAGTCCATTGCCGACCGCCGGCTCCTCCTCGGGCTCCTCGGGCCGCACCGCGGCGCCGTCGGTGTCCGGGTCGAAGTCGAATACCAGCAACTCCTCGGTGAACTGGCCGGCCCGGGCCAGAAGCTTGCCCTCGGCCGAGACGAAGCAGGACTGTCCGTCGAAGATCACCTCGTCGCCGCCGCCCGAGCAGTTGACGTAGGCGATGGCGATTCCGTTCTGGCGCGCCCGCCGGTTCAGCAGGGCGAGCCGCTCGCGGCCTTTGCCGGCGTGGTAGGGGGAGGCGTTGATGTTGATCAGCAGGCAGGCGCCGGCGGCGGCGCAGTCGGCGTGCGGTCCGTTCTCCATCCACAGGTCCTCGCACACCGTGATCCCCAGCAGGGCCCCATCCACCTCGCCCAGGATGATCTCGTCGCCTGAGGAGAAGAAGCGGCGTTCGTCGAAGACGCCGTAGTTGGGAAGGTGGTGCTTTCGGTACATCCCGGTGACCCGGCCGTTCGATAACAGCGCGGCTGCGGTGTACAGGCGGCCGTCCTGCTGGTCGAGGCAGCCGACGACCGCCGATATTCCCGAGGTCGCTTCTGCGATCGCCTGGAGGGCCTGACGGCTGTCGGCGACGAAGGACTTTTTGAGGAGCAGGTCGTCGGGAGGGTAGCCGGTGACGACGAGCTCGGGGAATGCGACCACATCGGCGCCGAGGGATTTGGCCTCGCCCAGGTACCGCAGAACCAGGGCGGTGTTGCCCTCCAGATCGCCGATCGTGGGGTTCACCTGAGCGAGAGCAACTCGGACCATCGTTAAATCGTAGCCCTTTCCTTCGCGCCTCCGCAGGTCAGACAGGCTTAAAGGAAGAATTTAGTGCGGTGAGGCCGTATTCGACAGACGTCTAATCCTCTAGGCGGCGATCCCGGGCAGCTCGACCACCATCCGGCAGCCGGTGGGCTCCCGCGACTCCACCCGGATGTCCCCGCCGTGGAGGTCCACGATCCAGCGGGCGATGGCCAGTCCCAGGCCGGTCCCTCCCTGGGTGGACGACCGTGCGGCGTCGGCCCGGTAGAACCTCTCGAACACCCGGGTGGCCTCGGTCTCGGGGATTCCGGGCCCCTCGTCGGCGACCTCGATGGTCACCCGGTGGGTGTTCCCCCGGGCCGAGACCCGGACCTCGGCGTCGTCCGGCGAGTGCCGCACCGCGTTCTCGATCAGGTTGGCGACGACCTGGTGTACCCGCTCGGGGTCGCCGTCGGCCAGCAGGTCGGACGGCTCCACCTGCACCGAAAGGTGGACGTTGTGAGAGTGCAGCTTCGACTCCCGGACCGCCTGCTGGAGCAGGTCCTCCACCCGGAAGTGCGCCCGTTGGAGAGGTACCGCACCCGACTCCAGCCTGGACAGGTCCAGCAGCTGGGTGACCAGCCGCCCGAGGCGCCGCACCTGCTCGTGCATGGTGGCAAAGGTGACCGGGTCGGGCTCCTCTACGCCGTCGATGAGGTTCTCCAGTACCGCCTGGAGAGCGCTGATCGGGGTGCGCAGCTCGTGAGAGACGTTGGCGACGAGGTCGCGGCGCATCCGGTCGACCTGTTCGAGCTCGGACGCCATGGCGTTGAACGCCCGGGCGAGCTCGCCGACCTCGTCCCGGGAGGTAGCAGTAACCCGCTGCGAGTAGTCGCCCCGGGCCATGGTCTGGGCGGCGCCCACCATCTCGCGCAGCGGTGAGGTCATGCCCCGCGCCAGGAACTGGACCATCAACAGCGAGAGGGTGCCGGCGGCGGCGCCGACCAGCAGCAGGGGAATGCCGGCTCTAAGGCCGAGGGTGTGTACCGCCACGGTGACCGCCACCGAGGCGACGATGACTACGCCAAGCTTGGTTTTGATTGACGACAGCGGGTCGAGCGGTCTCAATATCCTCCAGCTTCCACTGCGTAGCCGACGCCGTGGACCGTACGCAGAAGGTCCGAGCCCAGCTTACGCCGCAGTGCGCCCACGTGGGAGTCCACGGTCCGCCCGCCGAAGCCGTCCCGGTAGCCCCACACCTCCGACAGGAGCTGCTCCCGGGTGAACACCACGCCCGGACGCATGGCCAGTGTGTAGAGAAGCTCGAACTCGATGGGCGTGAGGTGGATCACCTCCTGGTTGCGCCGCACCTGGCGGCGCTCGGGATCGACCTCCAGGTCGCCGACCCGCAGGGCGTTGTCGGGAGGGCTCGGGAACTTGCGCACGCGCCGCAGCAGCGCCCGGACCCGCGCCACCAGCTCCCGGGGGCTGAACGGCTTGGTCATGTAGTCGTCGGCGCCGATCCCCAGGCCTACCAGCATGTCGGTCTCGGAGTCCCGGGCGGTCAACATCAGCACTGGTACCGGCCGCTCCCGCTGGATCCGCCGGCACACCTCCAGGCCGTCGAAGCCGGGAAGCATGACATCCAGCACCACCAGGTCGGGGCGGAACCGTTCGCACAGCTCCACTCCGGAGGGGCCGTCCGGTGCCACCTCCACCCTGAAGCCTTCCCGCCTCAGCCGGGCGGCCACTGCGGCGGCGATGATTGATTCGTCCTCTATAACTGCGATCGTCGGTGATTCCATGTGCAACAGTCTAGGAACGGAGTGCGGGGAAGGTCTGCAGACCGTGTCGAGATTTTGTAGAGATTGACCTACGGCGCCGCCACGAACTCGAAGTGCATCCCGTCGGGGTAGTTCCAGTGGCCGCCCCAGCTGAACCCGTGCCGCTCCATGATCTCGACCAGCCGCCGGTCCATGGAGGGGACCTGGCCGTACAGGTTGGTCGACACGTTGAAGTCGAAGGCGGCCCCCCAGGCGTGGCGCGACAGGCCGGCGTCGTTGCCCGAGCGGATGAACCGGGGGGAGAAGCAACCTCCGAAGTCCCCGGGGCGGATCAGGCCGCTGAGACCCGCCGCCTCGACCTCGGCAAAGGCGGCACGCATCTGCGGGACAAGCTTTTTATGGCACCGGAAAGTGCCGAGGATCGGAAGGGTTGCCATCTCGGTGTTGGCGTCGATCCAGGACTGCTCGATCCGGATGCCGCTGCCGGCGCCATGAATGGCGGGGAACTCGCCGAAGTGCGCCTTGATCTGACCCAGCGAGAGCAGCGGGGACAGACCGGAGGACGCTCCGCTTCCCTCCGGTCCCCGGACCCGCAGCGAGGTGCCGGGTGGGATGGCCGCCCGAACAGCTTCCTCCACCTGCTTGCCGGCCTCCAGCCGGTTGAGTGCGATCACCATGTACTCGGTGTTGTGGAGGCCCAGGGCGGCGCCGGTGCCGAGCGAGACCAGCACCTCGTGGTTGCGGAGGAAGACGTCGTCCACCACCCCCACTACCGGAATCGAGGCGCCGGGAAACTGAAGGTGCCCCTTGTCGGTGATGCCGCGGAGCGCAGCGCCGGTGCGGGAGAGGACCGCTCCCCCCGTGGAGAGCTGCGAAAGCATGTCGTGCAGCGGCTCGGGAATCACCGTGCGGTACTGCGCCGGGTCCACGGCTCCAACGTCGACCGGGATCAGGTATCCGGCGGGGGGCACGGCCTGGGGACTGCCTTCTGCGTTCCACCCCGCCAGCCACCGTGTGCCGCTTTTGACCTCGGCCAGGCCGGCCACGTCCGGCACGCTGAGGGCCGCGGCGGTGACTGCCGGGATCTGGTCGAGCCGTGGAGCGGTGACCAGCGCGGGGAGTGCCCGAGGCCCGTTCGTGGACGCGATGCGAGCCTCGGCCTCGTCGGAGGGAGGAAGACGGAATCCGGTCAGTGCGACCAGCATCAGCGTCCCGATCAGGAACAGGCCGACCCCGGGCGCGATTAAGACGATTGGTTTTTTCATGGGGGCTACGGTTGTGTGGGAGTAAGTGGGCTTGGCTGGACCCGTATTAATCGGCATACGGCGTCCGAATTTCAGTTCTATTTAGCGTTCGGCCACGCAGTATTGCCCGAACGAGCGTTCGAATGCAAGAAGAAAGTATTTCGGGGTCAAATAATCCCGATGGCGTTTGACAATCCATTGTCGTGGAAACAAATGCTCTGCTTTAGTGGTTCGCGCCCTGAAAGCGGTTCTGGAGTTGAATGAGCCTACGAGTGGAACACGGCATCGCAACTGAAGAGTTTCGCCACGACGCCTTGTTCTACGCGGGCGATTGGGAGTTCGTCGAGCTGTGCTCGAGGTTCGTCGAAGAGGGACTACAAGCCGGGGAGCCGGTTCTCGTGGCGGTGATTCCCAGAAAGATCGACATGCTGCGCGAAGCACTCGGCGACGCCGCCGGCCAGGTTC
Source organism: Actinomycetota bacterium (assembly GCA_036259335.1). Classification (GTDB taxonomy): domain Bacteria; phylum Actinomycetota; class CADDZG01; order JAHWKV01; family JAHWKV01; genus JAJCYE01. Next base: position 5,620 of record DATABX010000184.1, on the reverse strand, counting down.
AGTTTGTCGACATGGCCAGGATCGGCCGGAACCCCAGCCGCATCATCCCGGTCTAGCACGAGTTCATCACCGACCGGCCCGACCTGGCACAACGGGTGCGGGGGATCGGAGAGCCGATCTGGGCCGGGAGGTCCGGCGATGAGATCGTGGAGGCGCAGCGCCACGAGAGCCTGATCAACCTTGCATTCCAGGACGCTCCCGGCTGGATCCTCTGCCCCTACGACACCGCGAGCCTTCCCGACGACGTCCTGGCCGAGGCGTACCGGAGCCATCCCTACGTCGCGGTCGGCTCCAGCCGTCAGGCCAGCAACGACTACCTCGGCCTGCAGGAGATCGGCACCCCGTTTCAGTGCCCGCTTCCGGCGCCCCAGGGGCCGGTCGAGGCCATGGCCATCACTCCCGGGTGCCTCGCTGAGGCCAGGCAGTTTGTGTCGGCGCGAGCTTCCGCTCGAGGCCTGGACCAGGAACGCATCGAGGACCTCAAGCTGACGGTCAGCGAACTGGTGGCGAACACGCTGGCGCACGGCGGTGGGCGGGGAACGATTCGGATCTGGGCAGAGGGCGACGAGGTGGTGATGGAGGTCCTCGACGAAGGCTTGATCGACCAGCCGCTCATCGGACGCAAAGCCCCCGCACCGGCACAGGAAGGCGGGCGGGGCATGTGGATGGTGAACCAGCTGTGCGACTTGGTGCAGGTTAGGACCCACCCCGGAGGGTCGGTGATTCGGGTAAGGATGGACCGCCGGTAGGCCGGACGTCTCCGCCCTGAACAGGGGCCACCGAAAGGGTGGACGCAGCCGTCACCGGCGTGTCAGGCTACCGGGGTGCCGGCCACCTGAGGTAAAACCCAATTTGATCGTACGTTCTCCACATCAAGTGGTAAGCCTGTCCGCGCGCCTTCTGGTGGCCGCACTCCTTTGCTGTGTGGTGATGCAGGGGTGCACCGTCAACAGCGGCGCCGCCGATGATCGAATCCGCAAGATCGCCATTCTGCGGTCGGTTGCGACGCCCGGATCTCCAACCGATGCCGCGTTCCTGGCGGAGCTCGAGCACCACGGCTTCGTCTCCGGCCGGAACCTGGAGGTGCTGGGCGGCTCGGACAACGAGGTCTTCCCCGACCCCCGACGGGCCACGGCGGCCGTTGAGCAGTGGGTGGAGGAGGGCGTGGAAGTCATCGTGGCCTTCTCGACCGCCAGCGCAGAGATCGCCCGGGACCACGCTCCGGGCGCCAACGTGCTGTTTCTGGTCAACGATCCCCAGGCGGCCGGCTTCGTCGAGAACGAGCAGAAACCCGAGGGAAGGATGACGGGTGTCACCTTCCGGATCCCGGCCGACCGCATGCTCTCCCTGGCCCGCCGCATCGTGCCCGGCCTGCAGACCGCCGGGCTTCCCTTCCCGCCCGACGACCCGGCAGCTATCCCGAATCGTGACCGCTTCGCGGAGGCCGCCGCCGGTCTCGGCCTGGAGCTGGCGACCGAGGAGTTTGCCGGCGAAGCCGACCTTGCCCGGGCGGTGGGCGTCCTGGTCCAGGAGCGCCGGGCGCAGCTGTTGCTGGCCTCCGTGTCGCCGACCGCAACCCGGGCACTTCCGGCGCTGGCGGCCGCCTCCACCAGTTTCGGGGTCCCCTACGTGGCCAACGTCGAAACCGCCGAGGGGGCGTTGATGACCCTCTCCCCGGACGGCGAGGCGATAGGTGAGCAGCTCGGCCGCCAGGCGGTTCGACTGCTCAACGGCGCCACGCCGTCGTCCGTGCCCGTGGAGGATCCCCGGCGGTTCCGGATGACGATCAACGACACGGTGGCGCGCTCGCTGGGCATGTCGATCCCGCCGGCGGTGCTTCGGGAGGCGGACCTTGTCCGCCGGTAACGTCGCCGACGAGCTGGAGCCGCCCGGGCCCGGGCCGTCGGTGCTCGCTCGCCTCGTGGTGGCCATGGTGATCGCGGGCGTGGTGACCGGGGCGCTCGGGAGCTGGCTGATCGCCCGGTCGGCCGGCCGCGCCCTGAAATCGGAGATCGACCTCCAGAACGAGGCCCTCTCCACCAGCCTTGCCACCCGGCTGGACGACCGCATCGACACCCGGATCAGCATCCTGCGCACGGTGGCGACCCGCGCCGGCATCGAGGAGATGGGTGAGTCGGCCCAATCGGAGCTCAACGTGGTGCTGAAGGCGCTGCCCGAGATCGACCGGCTGCTGCTGTACGACATTCACGGGGTCCCGGTCGCTGCCTCGTCCGCCACGCGGCTGGTCACTCCCGAATCCGTCGCCGCCCGTCCCGACCTGGTTAACGAGATGGCGCCGGGCGCAGTGAAGGCTTCCCTGATCGAGGGCCAGGTTCCGATGGTGGAGCTTGCGGTGGCAGTCCAGAACCCGCCGGGAACCGTCCTGGGCGTCCTGGTGGCCGAGCTACCGCTCGACGAGGTCGCCAGCCACCTCGAGGAGCTACAGACCGGCGAGTCGCGCATAGCGTTTCTGGTCCAGCAGGACGGAAAGATCCTGGTCCACCCCGAGCGCGACCGGGTCGTGAGCGGGGAGCGACTCGACCCTCCAGGCATCGGAACCGTCCCGAACGGCTCGTTCAGCGGGCGCGGCGCCGACCAGGTCCGGTACCTGTTCGCGGGAGCCCCCTCCACCACGCTCCCGGTGAGCGTCGTGGTCCGGCAGGGCGAGAGCGAGGCGCTGGCGTCCGTCTCGGCCTCGACCCGTAACCTTTCTCTGATCCTTCTGGCGGTGATGGTGGTCACCGTGGTCACCGTCGCGGTGGTCGGCCGGCTGCTGCTGGCGCCGCTGAGATCGATGGTGGAGGCGGCGCGCAGCATCGGGCGGGGAGAGAAGGGCGCCCGGATAAAGGTGAGGGGGTACGGCGAGGTGGGCCGCCTGGGCCGGGAGCTCAACCGCATGGCGGAGGCGCTGGAGCTGCGGATCGCCGAGTTGGAGGAGCGAAAGGTCGCCGAGGTCGCCCTCCGGGAGCAGAGCCGGCTCGCCGAAACGCTCTTCAACGTCGGAACGGTGCTGACCGCCGAGTTGGACCTCGAGGAGGTCGTGCAGGCGGTGACCAACATCGCAACCGACCTGACCGGCGCGCAGTTCGGCGCGTTCTTCTACAACGTCATCGACCGCCACGGCGAGTCCTACATGCTGTACTCGCTGGCCGGAGTCGACCGGGAGGCCTTCTCCTCATTCCCGATGCCCAGGAACACCGACGTCTTCGGTCCGACCTTCCGCGGGGAGCGCACCGTCCGCTCGGACGACATCACGAAGGATCCCCACTACGGCCGTAACGAGCCGTATCACGGGATGCCCGAGGGGCACCTTCCGGTCAGAAGCTACCTGGCGGTTCCGGTGGTCTCACGCCGGGGCGAGGTCCTGGGCGGGCTGTTCTTCGGCCATGAGGTGGTGGGCGTCTTTACCGAGGGTCACGAACGGCTGACCGAAGGGATCGCCGCGCAAGCTGCGGTTGCCATCGAGAACGCCCGGCTCTACGCCGCCCAGCGGAGTGCCGCCGAGACGCTGCAGCGCAGTCTTCTGCCGGCCACCCTCCCGGTGTTGCCGGGGATCGAGCTGGCCGCCCGCTACCTGCCGGCCGAGCCGGGGGTCGAAGTCGGCGGGGACTGGTACGACGTGATCACGCTTCCGAACGGCAAAGTGGCGGTGGTGGTCGGGGATGTGGTCGGCCGGGGCATTCCCGCCGCCGGGATCATGGGTCAGCTGTGCCACGCGGTCCGGGCCTACGCGGTGGAGGACCCGGCGCCTGGCTCGGTGCTGGCCCGGCTGAACCGGTTTCTGTGCGACACCGGAGTCGAGGAGCAGTTTGCGACGGTCGTCTTCGCCGTCTTCGATCCGGAAGGCGGAACACTGCGCTTTGCGAACGCCGGCCACCCTCCGCCCCTCCGGCTGAATCCGGAGGGTACCGCGTGCCTGATCGAGAGGGAAACCGGTCTGCCGATCGGCGCCTTGCCCGGGTCGGAGTACGACGAGGAGGAGATAAACCTTCCGCCAGGGAGCCGGCTGGTGCTGTACACCGACGGCCTGGTCGAGGACCGGAACATGGCGCTCAACGAGGGGCTTGAGCGCCTGCGACTGGCGGCGACCGAGGCGCCCTCGGTTATCGAGGCGTTCTGCGACTACGTCGCCGACCGGCTCACCGAGGGCCGGGACGTGCAGGACGACATTGCGATCCTGGCGGTCGGGCCGGTCAAGGCTTAGTCGATCACGAAGCCGCTTCGGCGATCAGCTCCGACGCTTCCCGGGTGGACAGCTGGTCGGGCGCGATCTTGCCGGCCACCGCTTCGACCGCTCTCTCCAGGCGTTTGGCGCCCGCTGCCTCACCCAGGTGGCGCAGCATCATCGCCGCCGACAGGATGGCGCCGATCGGGTTCGCCAGCCCGGTTCCGGCAATGTCGGGGGCTGAGCCGTGGACCGGCTCGAACATCGAGACCCGTCCCGGATGCATGTTGGCGCTGCCGACGAACCCGATGCCGCCCACCAGCCCGGCCGCCAGGTCGCTCAGGATGTCGCCGAACAGGTTGTCGGTGACCACCACCTGAAACCGCTTCGGCTGGGTGACGATCAGCAGGCAGGCGGCGTCGATGTGCTGGTAGGCGGTCTCCACCCCGGGAAACTCGTCACCGATCTGCTTCATCGCCCGAAGGTACAGGCCGCCGGCTCGCTCGAGGACGTTGGTCTTGTGGACCAGCGTCAGGGTCTGCCTGCGCGCGGCGGCCAGCTCGAAGGCGTACCTCACGATCCGGTCGACCGCCGGCCAGGTGTTCAGCGATACCTCGGTGGCCTCCTCGGATTCGGTTCCCTGGTTGCTCGCCTCGCCCCGGCCGCTGTACAGGCCCTCGGTGTTCTCCCGGACGATCGTGACGTCCAGCTGTTCGGCGTTGGTGAGCACGCTGTTCACCCCGCTCAGCAGCCGGGAGGGCCGCAGGTTGACGAACAGGTCGAGCTCCCGGCGCAGGCGCAGCAGCAGCCCTTTCTCCAGGATGCCCGGCGGAACCCTTGGGTCTCCCACCGCGCCCAGCAGGATCGCCTCGTGCTCCTTCAGACGCTGCAGGTCGTCGTCGGGCAGCACCTGGCCGGTCTTCAGATACCGGTTGGCCCCGAGGTCGTAGTTTGTGACCTCGCAGGCGAACCCCTCGGCGTCGGCGACGGCGTCGAGAGCCATCAGGGCGCCCTCGATGACCTCCGGGCCGATGCCGTCCCCCGGGATTACCGCCAGACTGTGGCTCCTGGTCTCTGCCATTAGAAGGAGGGAGCTTCCATCGCGGCGCGCCGGGTGTTGACGTTGGTCGCGCGGTTGACCGCGTTGAGGAACGCCCGGGCGGAACCTTCGACCACGTCGGTCGAGACTCCCTTGCCCGAGTAGAGAACGCCCTCGACGTTGACCTGGACCGAGACCTCACCGAGCGCGTCGGTCCCCGAGGTGGCGGCACCGACCTTGAACGAGACGAGCTTGGCGTTGATGCCGAGGGCCCGCTGGATCGCTCCGCAGGTGGCGTCGATCATCCCGTCGCCCTCGGCCGACTCCTCGAACGTCTCCTCGCCCGAGCGGATCCGCACCTTGGCCGTCGGGTGGACGTGGGTGCCGCCCCGGACCTGGAGGTCTTCCAGCACGTA
>DATABX010000183.1:0-6923 GCA_036259335.1 Actinomycetota bacterium | reverse complement strand
GCGAATTTGCTGGGGACCAGCAACTCGAGCGATTCGGACGTGTGGTTGCCGGCCCGGATCGGCGCAAACCAGGACTGGTAGATGGGCGGAGCGAGCTGCGCGCGAATGATCGAGGCCGCCTGGCCCCAGATATCGGATGTGGTTGGTGAGCCGGCCGTTATGGCCGGGCTCCCGGCACTGCGAGTAGAAAAAGCTTGAAAACAGGCAGTTTTGACGCGAAAAAGCCGGTTTTGACCCCAAAAACCGTGCGCGCAGGGAAGTTGTCCACAGGACATTCCACAGATGTGGAAAAGTTAGCGGTCGCCATTGCTCGGATACACCTCCTGGTAGCACCTATTTGCAGCAGCCCTCTGGGGGGAAAGTGAGGGGAAGCACCAGGGCTCGGCGATTATAGACAGCGCCCACCGCGGTTCTCAACGCAGGGAAAAGCGCGTACCGGGCGGCCGCCGGCCCTCGCGAAAGGCCCGGCGGCAGGGCGGCTATAATCGGGGACGGAGCGGTGCCGCCACCCCCATTACCTACCTCGAGGCCGGCACCCTGGGAGAAAATTGTGAAGCGTACTTTTCAGCCGAACACGCGCCACCAGGCCAAGACCCATGGCTTCAGGGTGCGCATGCGCACGCGAGCGGGCCGGGCGGTGATCGCACGGCGCCGGCGAAAGGGCCGGGCCCGGCTCACCCACTGACGCCGGCCGGAAGTAGCCGGCGGAATTGGACGGCAGACTGCGCTCCCCCGGCGACTTCAGACGGGTCTTTCGAGAGGGCAAGGCCGTGAGTACGCCGGACGTGATAATCCACACCTCGAAGAGCCCGGTTGGCGGGCCGGGGCGATACGGCCTCGTGGTTTCCCGCAAGGTAGGGGGCGCGGTCGTGCGAAACCGGCTGCGCCGCCAGGTAAGGGCGGCCATAGCGCTCGCCGGCGGGATCCCGTCGGGGCTGGATACAGTCATCGTCGTGAAACCCGGAGCCTCGGTGAGAGTAGCCGAACTGTCTCAGCGTATCTGGCAGATTATGGAAGATGGTACGAGGAATGAGGCCTCGGTTCCGGAGGCGGGCCGTTGAAGCCGGCACCGAACCTTGTGTCGAGGGCGCTCCTGGGCGTGATTCAGGCGTACCGCAAGGTGCTTTCGCCGCTGACGCCCGCGAGGTGCCGGTTCGTCCCCTCCTGCTCGCTCTACACCGCCGATGCCATCCAGGAATTCGGCGCGGTTCGCGGAACCTGGCTCGGCGTGAAGCGAATTCTCAAGTGCCACCCCTTCCACCCGGGCGGGTTTGACCCGATTCCCCGTCGCCAGTAAGGAAATAGCGGAATGTTTCAGTCTTTGGTTCACGGCATGGGGCAGTTGCTCGCCTACTTCTACTCACTGATCCCCAACTACGGTGTCGCGATCATCATGCTTACCGTGCTTGTTCGGGCTCTGATGATCCCGTTGGCCATAAAGCAGGCGCACAGCATGCGCGCCAACCGCGGCAACCAGGAGAAGATTCGCAAGCTCGCTCCTGAAGTCAAGAAGATCAAGGAGAAGTACAAGGACGACCGGCAGCGTCAGTACGAGGAGCAGAAGAAGCTCTACGCCGAACACGACGTGAACATGCTGGGAGGCTTGGGAGGCTGCCTGCCGCTGTTGCTGCAAATGCCGATCTTCATGGCGATGTACATGCTGCTACAGGGCTGCGACAAGCTGATCGCCAGCAACAACTGTGTGCCGGGAATGCACATACCCCACGACAGCCCGCTGTACGCGGCAATCGTCGAGCGGTCGGCAAGCTTCCTCGGTGCGAACCTCGAGTTCCGCCCGGCCGAGGTGTACGCCCAGTCGGGCGTTCTGGGTGCCTGGCCGTACCTGGTTCTGGTGGTTGTGATGGGTGTCACCACCTGGTCCCAGTCCCAGTTGATGATCAAGATGCAGCCGGCTCCGGACCCCCAGTTCGCCCAAACCCAGAAGATCATGCGGTGGATGCCGCTGATGCTGGTGTTCTTCTCCTGGAACTTCCCCGCCGGCCTGATTCTGTACTGGGCGGCGACCAACACCTGGACGATCGGCCAGCAGTACGTCCTGCTTAAGAAGTTCGGCGGCCCGGCGCCCGAGGTGACCAAGAAAACCGAGAAGGGTTGGCTGGCCCGGACCGCCGCAGCGGCTCTGGAGAGCGGCACGAGCGGCGAAGAGAGGACAAAAAGCAAGCCGGCAGCAAAGGGCGGCGCTACCCCCAAACCCAAGGCGGCGAACGCACCGGCCAAGGGTAAGGCAGCCCAAGGTACTCGAAGCGGCAGCGCCAAGGGTGGCGGAGCTAAGAACCAGCCGGGAACAAGGCGCCCCGCGGCCAAGCAGGCGCGGGTTGCGCCAAAGGCGAGCTCGTCAACGGGCAACGGCAAGGAGAAGGCAGGCGGGGCTGGGGCCAACGGCGACTCCCCCACTCCAGCTCGTCCGGCAGGTCGTCCCAAAGGTTCTGGTTCACGCAAGGGCAACAAAGGGGGGCGTAGATGACCGAGGAAGCTGCTGTAGATGCTGAAGAGGCGGTGGTTGCGTCCGCCGGAGACGATACCGATCCTGAAGAGGATGTAATTGATCCTCAGGAGATTCTCGAAGACGCCAGGGACGACGCCCTGGACTTCCTGGAAGGCCTGCTGGACGCGATGGAAGCTGACGGGGACGTCTCCGCCGACATACTGGAGGACGGCACGGTCGCAGCATCGATCAGCGGCGGGGACGGCGGGCTCCTGATCGGCAGCCGTGGCCAGACCCTTGAGGCGATCCAGGAGCTCCTCCGCACGGTGGTGCAGCGCCAGGCGCAAACCCGAGTCCGGGTAACCCTGGACGTCGAAGGCTACCGGGAGCGGCGCCGGGAGGCGGTGAGGCGGATGGCCGAGCAGGCGGCTGAGAGAGCCATCGAGGACGGCGAGGTCGAGCTGGAACCGATGAACGCCTACGAACGCAAGATCGTTCACGAGACGATTGCCGGCATTGACGGAATCAGCAGCTTCAGCGAAGGCCAGGAGCCTAGGCGTCGCGTTCTGATCCAGCGCGACTAGGCAGCTGCTCCACGGGGAGCAAGGCTAAGACCCGTTACCGAATTCACGAACTACACCCCCCGCTCATTTCGCTCGATCCCCCACGCCGGCAATCGATGCGCCGCGCCATCGGATTTTCTTCCAAGCCGTATTCCACTCCCGGACGGTTGGACCCCGCTAAGCACCTCCAGGCAATCACACACGATTCACGTCGAGCGAATTGCTCAAGAGAGCGTCGAAGTGGCCTGCTCCACGTGGAACGTTGCCCTTAGGAGTCCCGGCCTAAACGCCGTGGCGCCGCCAAAGACCGTTGGGCCCGGGTGAAGCGATGGAGTCGGCACCCCAGGCAAGCCGGGGATCCGGCTGGGCCAGCTGTCCCCCGCTGGTCCCACCGAAGGCAAGCTGTCGCGCCGATGGCTAGTGGCATGGACCAGCAAACGCCGGCGAAACCCGATGTAGCATCAATGGCGTGGACATGAGCTGGACTCTCGGCGCCTGGACAGCGAGCATCCGCCCTCCAGCCGGTGCTCAGCCGATCGGCTGAACCAGGGTCTCGGCGCGGTCCGCTTGGCCGATAAAGTCGGCGCCCGTTCGGCTCTCCAGGAGCAGCGGAGACCGGCCAAGCAGCAGGGGAGCGCGCGGCGAATGGAATATGGGTGAGACGCCGAGTACGATTGCTCGTGGTCGAAAGAAGTCGTGTGCCGGGGCCCGGATTCGTTGGGTTACCCAGGCCACAGCTAGTCCTTCGCTCTGAAGCGTGGACTTCAACATTCCAACGGACCGGCGAGTATAAGTGTGGCCGCTGTCCTGAACGCTGAATTGCCGACCCGGGCGCTTCACGTGGAGCGGAATAATTCGGGTAAGTTGCTGAAATGTTTGACCCGGATCGTTGAAGAGGCTACTCTCTGAGGAACTTCAAACAACCCAATGGCGCGGACCGGATTCGGCCCCGCCTGCTCGTGCCTCAGCATCAACTAGAGGTTCAATGTTTGTGTTTGGGGGCGGATCGGAAAACTTGCAGACACCAGTTCCGGACGAAGACTCCGCCGAAACCCGCATCATCGCGGTGGTCAACCACAAAGGTGGAGTTGGAAAGACCACCACCGCGATCAACCTCGGTGCCTGGCTCGCGCTGTCCGGCCATCGGGTGCTTGTCGTGGATCTGGACCCACAGGCCAACGCGACAACCGGGCTCGGCGTCGACCCGCGCCGGGTGTCGAGCAACGTCTACCATATTCTAGTAGATGGTACGCCGGTGGAGGACGCAATCGAGCCCACGGCGGTCCGAAATTTGTACTGCGTACCCTCAACCATCGATCTTGCGGGCGCTGAGATCGAACTGGTGACCCTGTTTTCACGGGAGTTGCGGCTGCGGAAGGCTCTTTCGACCCTGGACGGGGAGTTCGACTTCATCTTGATCGACTGCCCGCCCTCGTTGGGGCTGCTGACGGTCAACTCGCTGGCGGCTGCCACGGAGGTCATCGTGCCCATCCAGTGCGAGTATTACGCCCTCGAGGGCCTCGGGCAGCTGCTGAAGAACGTAAACCTGATCCAGACCAACCTGAACCCGGACCTCCGGCTCTGCGGAATTGTTCTGACGATGTACGACGGTCGCACCCGGCTGTCGGAGCAGGTGGCAAGCGAGGTGCGAAGCCACTTCCCCGGGAAGGTGTTCCACACGGTGATCCCCAGGAGCGTGCGCCTGTCCGAGGCTCCGTCTTTCGGGCAGCCGGTGGCGCTTTACGACCCGAAGTCCCGCGGTTCGATCGCCTACGAAGACCTGGCGGCTGAGGTGGCGGTTGCCGATGCCGACGGAACTCTGGCTGAGCCCGAGCCGGCGGATGCCCAGGCCGCTCCACTGGTGTGGCGTTCGGCGGCCAGAAACCGTTAACCGGCGAAGGACTTGAGGAGGACGGGTAGGTGAGCGTCAAGGGCGGACTTGGGCGGGGACTCGGTGCCCTGATTCCGGCGGGAGCGACCACTCTGGAGGAGATCCCTCCCGGAATGATCATTCCCAACAGCCGCCAACCCCGCAAGCACTTCGATCCCGAGGCGCTGAGCACGCTGAGCGCGTCCATTCGTCAGCTGGGGTTGCTCCAGCCGGTTGTCGTCCGTCGCCGCCCGGATGCCGGGTTCGAGCTGGTGATGGGGGAGCGGCGGTGGCGGGCCGCTCAGCAGGCAGGGCTCTCGTCGATCCCGGCTCTGATCATCGACACCGACGACCGCGGCTCGTTGGAGAGGGCGATCGTCGAAAACGTCCACCGTCAGGACCTGAGCCCGATAGAGGAGGCGGCCGCCTACCGCCAGCTGGTGGAGGAGGCCGGGCTTACGCACGAGCAGCTCGCCGAGAGGGTGGGACTCAGCCGGTCCACGGTCGGCAACGTCATGCGCCTGCTGGATCTGCCCGACTCAATCCAGGCGATGGTTCTGCAGGGCCGCCTCAGCGGCGGCCACGCCAAAGCGCTGCTCGGGCTGCTGGGGCACCCGCTGCTCGAGCGCATAGCCCAGCGGGTGGCCGCAAGCGGCCTTAGCGTGCGGGAGACCGAGGAGCTGGTCCGCCGGGAGCGGGAGGAGCCGCCGGAGGACCCGATGGCGCCGGAGCCGCCGGTGCGCCGGGCGGCTACCGGTCGCAGCGACGCCGGCCTGTTGGAGATCTCGGACGCGCTGACCGACCAGCTGGGGACCCGGGTCGTCGTGACGAAGGGCCGGGGGAAGGGCAAGATCGTGATCGAGTTCGGCTCCGACGAGGACCTGGTTCGGATCTGGCGCCAGCTGTCGGGGGAGTGAACGGCGCGGCTGCCGGCTACTGCTCGGGGTCGTAGGAAAAGTACTGCTCCACGGCTTCGAGCATGGCCTTGGCGATCGTGTCGGTGTCGCCTACCAGCTCGGCCAGCTCCTCGGGGTTGGTGATGAACCCGGGCTCGACCAGCACCGCCGGCATCTGCGTCTCCCGCAGAATCGGGTAAGCCTTGCCGTGGGTGCTGCAGTCCGGGCGCCCGGCCCGGATCAATGCCTGCTGGATCAGGCCGGCCAGGTACTCACCGGGCTCCGACGCCACCGTGCCTCCCTGGAAGTAGTAGGTGGCTGCCCCGGCGGCAATCGGCGTCGGGTGGGAGTTCAGGTGGATCGACAGAAGCAGGTCCGCCCCGAACCGGTTGGCAAGCTGGGCCCTCTGGGACTCCTCCGGACCGTCGTGAGGCCCCCGGGTCAACATCGTCTGGGCGTGCTGTGCGTCCAGGAGCAGCGCCAGCTTGGCCGAGAGCCGAAACACCCAGTCGGCCTCGGTTTCCCCACCCGGCCCGACGCCCCCCAGGTCGTCGCCTCCGTGCCCGGGGTCGAGAACTATCCGCTTACCGGCCAAACCCGGAGGGTCTGCCCGCCGCGCCTCCCGTTCGGTGATCCGGGGGCCGAGCCCCGGCTTGATCACCATGCGGAGACGTTCGAGCGCCCGCAGCGTCTCGTGGCCCACTATGCCGTCCTCGTTGACCGCCAGGTTGCGCTGGAAGTCGCGGAGCGCGGCTGCGGTCCCCAGGCCGAAGATGCCGTCGTGTTTGCCCGCCGTGAACCCCAGCGCGTTGAGCCGTGCCTGCAGCTCGCGCACGTCGTCGCCGCGCAGGAACGGCTGGCTCAGCCGAAGCGGGCGATCGCCCAGGGTCCAGGAGCTTTCTACCAAAGCTTTCCAGGTGTTGTCCCCGACGATGCCGTCGACGTCGAGGCCGGATCGCTGCTGGAACTCCTTGATCGCCATCTCGGTCGACGGGCCGAAGGTCCCTCCCAGCTCGGCCGGGTCGATGACGAAGCCGAGCTTCTCCAGGCGCGCTTGAAGGTCGGCCACGCCCTTATGGCGTTGACCTCGTCTTATGAGATCCACGGGTGCAGCTTAGTTGCCCCGGCGACAAATGCAAAAAGGCGGC
>DATABX010000182.1:0-3703 GCA_036259335.1 Actinomycetota bacterium | reverse complement strand
ACGCCGCTCAACCCGCCGACCGGGTGCGTGTTCCACCCCCGATGTTTTCTGGCCGAGCAGATCGGCGCCTCCGGAAGCGAGGAAACCGTCGAGGTCGGCCGGCTGACCCCTCGGCCGGTGCCCCGGGTGTGCGCCGAGGTGGTTCCCCCACCCGTCGAGAAGGAGCCGGGGCACCGGGTCGCCTGCCACTTCGCCCGCGTCAGGAAGGTGATCTGAAAGTGCGCACCAGGTTGTTCGTGGTGCTGCTGATAGCGGCGATGGCAGTAGGGGCGCCCGCCGCAGCGCAGGAGGAGTCGCCGGGCTCCGGCGAGGAGGAGGAGTGCCGGGCGGGAGAGCTGTGCGGACCCACCCGGGGCGAGGACCCGTTCGAAGACACCGATCGATCGGTGGTCGACCCTCCGGGCAACCATGTGAGATCTCTGATCACGATAGGCCTGATCGCCACCTTTCTCGGCAGCTACCTGTTCATCGCTCTGACCGGGCGCAAACCCTTCCGCCGTTCGACCGTTGGACGCCCGCCGGGCTAGGTCAGCCCGGTCCTGGTGAACAACGCTCTAAGCCGGAACGAACCTCAGCCGGCCTCCGGGCTGGGTCTGGGCGACCAGCCTCAGGTCCTGCGAGTGCACCACGCCGCCCACGGTGTAGCCCCCGACCGTTGGCCCCTCGGCCATCAGGACTATCGGGAGGCCGTTGGGGGGCACCTGGATGCACCCGGGCAGCAGGGGCTCCGAGTGCAAGTCGGCCCGCCCCCCGGGAATCGTCCGCCCCTCGAGCTGGTAGCCCATCCGGTCCACCCGGCTGCCGACCGTCCACTCGCCGGCCAGCTCGCCGAAGACGCGAACCGGGCCGTGCATCGGTAGAGGTTCCACCGCCGCCGGTTCGGCGGACATGCCGCCGGGCGCGAGCGCCGCCCCCGGCTGGAGCCAGGAACCGATGCCCTCCCGGAAGCTGGTCGAGCGGCTGCCCATCACCACCGGGGCCTCGACGCCGCCCGCCACCGCCAGGTAGCTCCACATGCCCTGGTTCGGGCCGGCGAGCTCGAACCGATCTCCCGCTCGGACTTCGATCGTCTCCCACCACGGCGCGCCGGAGCGAGGCGAACCTGAGAACGCGATCGTTCCGGGAGCCGTGATCTCGATCACCAGGGTGCCCGGGCCGAACTCGATGCCGGCGGCGCCCGGGCCCGCCCCGGCCGCCCGGTTGGCGGCGGCCAGCGACGCCGGGTCCATCGCACCCGAGCGGCCGATGCCGAACATGCGGTGGCCGAAGCGTCCCTGGTCCTGGACGCTGGTAGCGATGGCCGGCGCGATCACCCGGATCATCGGGGTACGAACCTCACCCGGTCGCCTGGAACGACCTGCGGAAGCTCGGGCACGCGGGCGATGATCCGCCAGCCGCCGGGCCGCGGCCGGGAGTAGATGCCGGTCTGCGTGCCGCCGATCCCCACCGAGCCGGCCGGCACCGCCCGCCGGGGCTCGTCCAGGCGGGGAACTGCGATGCCGGGAGCCACGTCCGACAGGTAGACGAACCCGGGAGAACCGAGCAGCCGCACGTCGTAAACCGGTTCCGAGTGCCGGGCGACCAGGGTGCCGGCGTCGATGCCGAGGTGCTCGCAGACCCAGTCCAGGTCCTCGCCGTCGTAGACGGTGTCGACCTCGTGCAGCGATCCGGCGACCGGCTCGACGTCGGCCATCAGTCCGGCGACCGCCCGCTCGAGCTCGCCTAGCCGGCCGGTTTCGGTTTCTACCAGCACCGTGGTCAGGCCCGGACAGGCATCCAGAACACCCTCCAGCCGGGCGGCCGCCTTGGCGGTGCCGGTGAGCACTGCGGTCAGCTCGGCCGATGGCTCGGCGGCGAACCGGATCAGCAGCCCCCGGTCGCCCATGGGCTCGACCCGGTGCTCGGGTACCTTCACGGGCCGACCTGGTAGCCGGCCGTCTCGAGGGCGGACCGTGCGTAGCGGACCAGATACAGCGCTGACGGGGAGTCGGAGTGGACGCACAGCGAGTCGACCGACGGCGCAAGCACCAGCGCCTGCCGAGCGGCGGTTTCCGGATCCGAGATCAAAGCGCCGGGGCGGTCTCGGGGGACCAGAGCTCCGTCCTGCGTGTAGCGGCGATCCAGGAAGCCTTCACGGATGAGGCGCGGCAGTGGTCGTGCATCGTCGTGCCGGATCTCCCGCTCCACCGCACCGCCCAGAAGCATCAGCGGCAAGCCGAGATCCCGGCCCAGATCCAGCAGCAGGCCGATCAGCTCGGAGTTGACTGCGGCGTCGTTGTAGAGCGCCCCGTGCGGCTTGAGATACGCGACCTCCACGCCGGCCAGCGAAGCGGCATCGCACAGGGCGGCGACCTGCTGCTCGATCGAGCTTCTGAGCGCCTGCGGAGCGAGGTCCATCGACCGGCGGCCGAAGCCCTCGCGGTCGGGGTACGAGGGGTGGGCCCCGACCCGTATCCCAAGCTCCCGGGCGGCATCGAGAGTCCGGCGCATCGTGTCGGGGTCGCCGGCGTGGCCCCCGCAGGCGATGCTCGCCGAGGTGACCACCTCCATCAGCGATCGGTCGACCTCGGGCGGCAGCCCTTCTCCCACGTCGGCGTTCAAGTCGATACGCCGGCTCGCCTCACTCGCCACCGGCCTACCGGTAGCGGACGAAGTCCCGCAGCACGAACTGGCCGATGTCGTGGCCCGCAGCGTGGAACACCCGGCCTCCGGTGAGCTGCGCCAGCTCGTCCATGAACCTGGTAAGGCCGGCGTCCTCCTCGAGCATGTAGATGTTCAGGGTGATTCCGGAGCTGGAGAGCCGGGAGGCCTCCGCCAGGGTCTTGTGGATGGTCTCGGCGGTCGGAGGCCAGCGGAAAGTCGCCTCGACGCCGCCGCCGTAGCCGTCCACCAGGTGGGCGGTCGGCTCGCCGTCGGTCACCATGATCACCTGCCGGGAGGCGCCGGGGTGCTCGGAGAGGAGCCGGCGGGCCAGCAGGAAGGCGTGCTGCATATTGGTGCCGTACACCCGCTCGATCACCCCCTCGACCGTGAGGTCCTTCGGCTCCAGCCGGCGGGCGTAGTCCGAGAAGCCGATCAGGTAGAGCTCGTCCTGGGGGTACTTGCTCTCGATCAGCGAGTGCAGCGCAAGGGCCATCTTTTTGGCGGCGACCCAGTGCCCGCGAAGCGGCATGGAGAACGAGAGGTCGAGCAGCAGTGCGGTGGCGGTGCGAGTGCGGGACTCCGCCTCGACCAACTCGAAGTCTTCCGGCTGCAGGCGCACCGCCCCGGTCTCCGAGCGGGCCAGGTTGCGGGTGACCGCGTTGAAGACGGTCTTTTGTACCGAGATCTCGCCTCCGTCCTCGTCGAAGCGCCAGGGCCGGGTGGCCCCGGTCGGCTCGGCCGCCCCGCCCGGGTGGTGATCTTCGTGGGCCCCGGGCCGGTCGTGCTTCAGCACCTCGAACACCTTGACCAGCGCCCGCTCTCCCAGCCGGCGGATTCCCCGGGCGGTCAGCTCCAGCTTGCCGCCCTCCCGGGCAAGCATCCCCGCCTCCTCCAGCGCCTTCTCTATCCGCTTGAGCTCCCGAAGGTCGGCCACCGCCTCCTCGTCCAGCGCCCGCTGGAGCTTGGCCTCGTCGACGTCGGCGATGCTGGCCCCGGCGTGGCGGCCGCGCAGCGCCTGCTCCACGTCCTCCATCTCGCCCAGCCGCTCGAAGGCGTCGGC
>DATABX010000181.1:0-1691 GCA_036259335.1 Actinomycetota bacterium | reverse complement strand
AGGACTCGATCCGTAAGTGCATCACGGACTTCGAGGACACCGATGGGGTGGACGAGATCATCGTGGTGAACAACAACGCCGCCGAGGGAACCTCCGAGCAGGTGGCCGGCACCAGCGCCATCGAGATCTTCGAAAGCCGGCAGGGGTACGGCTCGGCCATCGTCGCCGGCCTGCGCCACGCCACCGGGGACCTGGTGTGCGTCTGCGAGCCGGACGGCACGTTCGACGCCGACGACCTGTTCAAGATGCTGCCCTACACCAAGGACGTCGAGATCGTGTTCGGGACCCGCACCGTCGGCGAGTTCATCTGGCAGGACGCCAACATGGGCTGGTTCCTGCGGCTGGGCAACTGGGCGGTCGCCAAGCTGGTGGAGGTGCTGTTCAACACCAACTCGCTGTCCGACGTCGGCTGCACCCTACGGATCCTGGACCGCCAGGCGGTCGACACGCTGCTGCCGCTGTTCAAGGAGATGGGCAGCTGCCTGGGGGCCGAGATGATGGTCCTGGCCCGGATCGTCAAGCTTCGGATGGTCCAGATCCCGGTCAACTACCGGGCCCGGGTGGGCAAGTCGTCGGTGACCGGCAGCCGGATCGGCGCCCTGTCGGTCGGGTTGCGAATGATCTGGGTGATCCTGTCCTACCGCACCCGCACCCGGCTCATCCGGGCGAGGGCCAACCCACCGGTCAAACAGAACAAGGCTCCGACGGTTCGCGCCTAGGCTTGGTCGCACTCCGCCAATCCGGTTAGGGTGAGCGGCGAAATGCCAAAACGCCTCATCGCCTGGACGGGCGAGCGCATGGTCCCGTGGGCCGACGAGCCGAGCATCATCCACGAACACCTCCACCGGTACCTGTTCAGCGCAGCCCTGGTCGAGGGCAAGGCGGTCCTGGACCTCGGAAGCGGCGAGGGGTACGGCTCGCACCTCCTCTCCCGCACCGCCTCCCGGGTGGTGGGCATCGAGCTCGACACGCTGGCGGTCTCGCACGCCCGGTTGAACTACCCGGCGCCGAACCTCGAGTTCGTCGAGGGATCGGTCCTGAAGCTCGACGACTTCGAGGACGGCTCGTTCGACGTGGCGGTCTGCTTCGAGGTGATCGAGCACATCACCGACCACGAGCAGCTGGTAGCCGGCGTCGCCCGGGTGCTGCGACCGGGCGGCGTGTTCGTGGTTTCGACCCCCGACCGGGAGGTCTACAACGCCACCCTGGGCCATGTGAACCCGTACCACTTGAAGGAGCTCGACCGGCAGGAGTTCTCCTCTCTGCTGCTCGGCCACTTCGGGCACGTGGCGATGTACGGGCAGCGGGCGACGGTCGGCTCCCTGCTGTCCTCGCTCGACGGCACCGGATCGCAGACGCCGCACTCCCACCTGGTGGTCCAGCGGACCGGGGAGGGCGCCTGGGAGCAGGTGTCCGAGCCTCAGCCCAAGTATCTGGTGGCGGCCGCCTCGCAGCATCCGCTGCCGCCGATGCCGTCCAGCTCCCTGCTCACCGACTCGGGGTTGGAGAGCCCGCCCGAGGCGCCGATGCACGTCCGGCACCCCATCGTCGGGGTGGCGGTCCTGGGAGCCCGGTCGGTCCTTCACCTGGTGCGGAAGCGGCTGGCGCTCGCCATGAGGGAACGGAACCGCCGCAAAGAGCGAAAGGGCTAACCTGCCGGCTCGGCCCGGCACTCCGGTGATGAGAGCGTC
>DATABX010000180.1:0-2406 GCA_036259335.1 Actinomycetota bacterium | reverse complement strand
GAGTGAGAGCGGAGCCTGATGCTGCTGGGAGAGTTCACCCACACGCTGGACGCCAAGGGGAGGGTGTTCCTGCCGGCCAAGTGGCGGGAGGAGCTGGCCGGAGAGGTCGTCGTGACGGCGGGCCAGGAGCGCTGCTTGTTCGTGATGACCAAGGAAGCCTTCTCCCGGCGAGCGGCACAGCTGGAGGAGCTGTCTTCCGACCACAAGGCGAACCGGGACTACAAGAGGATGTTCTTCTCGTCCGCGTCGGAGGAGGCCGTCGACCGCACCGGCCGTATGTCCATCCCAGCCGGGCTTCGGCGCTTCGCGGGGCTCGAGGGCAAGGAAGTGATTTTGATCGGCGTGTCGGACCGCGCCGAGATCTGGGACCGGGAATCCTGGTCCAGCTACAAGGAGGGCGTTGAAGAGGGTTACGCCCAGGTCGCCGAGGAGCTCAGTTGACCGCCGGTTGTTTGACGCCGGCAATCGACGATTGAAAGGAGACGATATGGACGGAATTCCGGGGGCCGGCCTTCTCAAGGAGGTCAGGGAGACCTTCCTGCTTCTGGGGATCGCCGGATCGCTGCTGGGCGGGTATCTGGGTCTGGCCCTGGTGCTGTTCCGGGCGGTCGGCTGAGCTCGCGGCAACCCATGGACGGCGGTGGCGGGTCGAACGGCGGCGGGGAGCACGACGCCCCCGCAGGTCGCCGGGGGTTCCGGCACGTGCCGGTCCTGTCGCAAGCCGCGGTCGACTGGCTCACCCCGGCCCTGGAGGGCGAGGGGCCCCTGGTGGACTGCACCCTGGGGGCCGGCGGCCACTCCGAGGCGTTCCTGACGGCGCTTCCTGGACTGGTCGTCGTCGGTATCGACCGGGACCCCGAGGCCCTGGCGGCGGCCGGGGAGCGGCTGGGCCGGTTCGGCCCGAGGATACGGCTGGTCCGGTCCAACTTTGCAGATATCGACAAGGCAGCGAGGAGTGAAGGTTATGAGCAGGTGGGAGCGGTTCTTTACGACCTTGGGGTTTCTTCTCCCCAGCTGGATCGTCCCGACCGAGGCTTTGGCTTCCGGAGCGGCTTTTCTCTGGATATGCGCATGGACCAGGAAGCCGACCTCAAAGCGCAGGACATCGTGAATAGTTATTCAGAAAGTCGACTCAGCGAAGTTCTGTTCCGCTACGGCGAGGAGCGCTTCGCCCGCCGGGTGGCGCGGGCCATCGTCCAGCGCCGGGAAGTCCGGCCCTTCGAGGACGCCGGCGACCTTGCCGAGGTCGTCCGCTCTGCCATCCCCGCCGCGACCCGCAGGACCGGTCCCCACCCGGCCCGGCGCACCTTCCAGGGGCTGAGGATCGAGACCAACCAGGAGCTGGAGTCGCTCGAGCGTTCGCTCGACCGGGCGCTGGACCTGCTGCGGCCGGGAGGCAGGGTGGCCGTCATCAGCTACCACTCGCTGGAGGACCGGATTGCCAAGCACAAGTTCCGGAACGCCGCCGAGGGGTGCATCTGCCCCAAGGACCTGCCGGTGTGCATGTGCGGGAGGACCCCACGGATCAAGGTGTTGACCAGCCGGCCGGTGAGGCCGACCGAGCTGGAGGCAGCGGAGAACCCGCGCTCGGACAGCGCCCGGATGCGGGTGGCCGAAAAGCTTCCCGAGGCCGCCTGATGGCCGTCTCAACCGCGCCCTCACGCCGGCCCGCTCCATCCCCGCCCCCGGCTCGGAAGCCGGCCGGCCTTACCGTCGTACCGGGATCCCGGGGGCGCCGCCAGGCTGTCCGGCAGCCGGCATCCGGGAGCAGGTCGCAGTTCGGTGCAAAATTTCGCTCCAACCCGGTACGGGTTTCGTGCGCTCTGCTGGTGGTCTCGGCGGTCGTCTTCGGGCTGGTGCTGTTGAACATCCACGTCGCACAGACCTCGTTCCACCTCTCGGACCTGCAGCGCCAGGCCGACCAGCTGGAGACCGAACAGCGCCGGTTGCGGCTGGAGGTGGCGCGGGCCGAGTCGCCGGAGAAGATCGCCGAGATGGGCGCCTCCCTCGGGCTCGTCGCGCCGGCCGCCCAGGAGCGCCTCCAGGGTCCGTCGGTTCTGGTGGGCAGCGTGGAGGACGGGACCGAAGGGGAGACCTCCTCCCGCTAGGGAGGCGCCGCCATGACCAGGGTTCGATCCTCACTGCGCCTGCTCACTTTGATGGTGGTCATGCTGACCTGTTCGGGAGTCGTGGCCGGGCGGCTGTTCTGGCTCCAGGTCCTGGACTCCAACCGGATGACCTCGCTGGCCGCCGACCAGCGCCTGAGGACGCTGACGCTGCCGGCGCAGAGAGGGTCGATCCTCGCCGCCGACGGCTCCGAGCTGGCGATCTCCCTGGAGACTCAGACCGTCTATGCCAGCCCCCGGGAGGTGCCCGACCCGGTGGCCGCCGCGCAGGCGCTGGCCC
>DATABX010000179.1:0-3421 GCA_036259335.1 Actinomycetota bacterium | reverse complement strand
GACGTTGATGGCGGGCCGGAAGCCCTGGTAGAACAGGTTGGCCTCGAAGAAGATCTGGCCGTCGGTGATCGAGATCACGTTGGTCGGGATGTAGGCCGAGAGGTCTCCTTCTTTGGTCTCGATGACCGGCAGAGCGGTCAGCGACCCGCCGCCGAGCTCGTCGGAGAGCTTCGCCGAGCGCTCGAGCAGCCGCGAGTGGAGGTAGAAGACGTCGCCCGGGTACGCCTCGCGGCCCGGAGGCCGGCGAAGCAGCAGGGAGATCTGGCGGTAGGCGTCGGCCTGCTTGGACAGGTCGTCGTAGACGATCAGCACGTGCTCGCCCTTGTACATCCAGTGCTGGCCGATGGCGCAGCCGGAGTAGGGAGCCAGGTACTTGAAGGCGCCCGGGGCGGAAGCCGGGGCGTTGACCACCGTCGTGTACTCCATCGCGCCGGACTCGTTGAGGCCGTTCAGCACCTCGGCGACCGTGGAGTTCTTCTGTCCGATGGCGACGTAGATGCACTTGACGGCCTTTTCGGTGCCCCAGTACTGCTTCTGGTTGACGATGGTGTCGATGGCGACCGCGGTCTTGCCGGTCTGCCGGTCCCCGATGAGGAGCTCTCGCTGCCCCCTGCCGACGGGGATCATGGCGTCGATGGCCTTGATGCCCGTCTGAAGCGGCTCGGTAACCGGCTGCCGGTTGATGACCGAGGCGGCCTGCAGCTCCAGCTCACGGGTGCCGTCGATCTTCGACTTGTCGAGCGGTCCCTTGCCGTCGATCGGGTTGCCGAGAGCGTCGACCGCCCGGCCCAGGTAGGCGTCGCCGACCGGGATCGACAGCACTTTGTGGGTCTGGGTAACCGGCATGCCCTCCTCGATAGCGTTGGCGTCGCCGAGGACGACGACACCGAGCTGCTCGGGCTCGAGGTTCAATGCGATGCCGACCAGGTCCCCGGGGAACTCCAGCATCTCGTTGGCCACGACATTGGGAAGCCCGGTAACCCGGGCAATGCCGTCGCCGGCGTTGATGACCCGGCCGACTTCCTGGTGGGTGGTCGAGGGCTTGAAGTTTTGGAAAAGGTTGTTGAGTGCCGCCTTTACCTCTTCCGGTCCTATGGTCAGATCGGGCATCAGTTCTCCTCTACGCTACGTCTGGATAACTTGGGTTAGTCCACTCCAAGGTGCTGCTTCAACTGTGCCAGCTTTCCGCGAACGGTTCCGTCGATCACGATGTCGCCGACCTTCGCCAGCACGCCGCCGATCACGCTCGGGTCGACGATCGTCTTCACCTCGACGTTGCGCCCGGTGGCCTCCTTCAGGGCACGGGCCAGCGCCGCCCGCTGCTCGGAGTCCAGCGGGACCGCCGACCGCACCTCGGCCAGCTCCTTGTTGGACTCCTCGGCGGTGATCCTCGACAGCTCGTCGGCGATCTCAACCAGCTCCCGGGCCTTGCCCTGGCTGATCACGAACCGAAGCGCGTTGAGGGTGTGCGGCGACGCCTGCTTGCCGAGCAGGTCCTGCAGAAGCTGTTCCTTGCCGGCGAACGGCACACCGATGTCGGTGAGCGTCCGCCGCAGTTCGGTGTGCGACTCGACTGCCCGAGCCACCCTGAACAGCTCGTCCGAGACTCGCGCAACGTCGCCTTCGACCTGCGCGATCTCGTACAGAGCCCGGGCGTAGCCCTTCACACCCTGTCCGGTTGGGTCGTTCAAGACGTTGCCGCCTCACGCTGCCGGATGTCGCGGATGAAGCCTTCGACCAGGTCCCGGTGGGACTCGGGGTTCAGCTCCCGCTGGACGATCTGCGCCGCGATGGTCGTGGACCACTCGGCAAGCGAGCCTTCCAACTCCCCGAGAATCCGCTCCCGCTCGCCGGTGAGCTGCTTGCGGGCCTTGTCCACTATCAGCCGGGCGTCACCCTCGGCACGGGCGATCAGGTCCTGGCGGACCTTCTCGGCCTGGGCGCGGGCCTCCTCGACCATCCGGGTGGTCTCCTCACGAGCCGACGCAACCCGGGACTTGTAGTCGGCGAGGATCTTCTCGGCTTCGGCGCGGGTGGCCTCGGCCGACTTGATCTCGTCGGCGATCTTGCGCTCCCGGTCCGCCAGGCCTTCCTGGAGCTTCGGGAAGACCTTCTTGGCGAGCAGGTAAAGCACCGCCAGGAAGGCGACTGCGGTCCAGACGACGAGTCCCCACTCCGGTTCGAAGGGGTTGAAGCCCGACTCCCCCTCGGCGGCCTCTGTAGCTAGTAGAACCAACGGTGACATGAATGCCTCCTAGAAGATGCCCAGAAGAAGGAGCAGAGCGACGATCAGGCCGTAGAGAACCTGCGCCTCGGCAAGTGCGAATCCAACGAACATGAGGCCCTGCAGCGTGCCCCGTGCTTCGGGCTGCCTGCCGATGCCCTCGAGTCCCTTCGACCACAGGATGCCGATACCCGTGGCGCCTCCGCCTGCAGCCAGGCCGATGGCCAGACCGGCTCCAAGCTGCTGGAGCCCCTTGTCGGTCATGCCGGTCGCAGCTTCCTGCGCCAGTGTTGTCAAGCTCAAATCCTTCTCCTTTCGATCCTTACCGGGCCGCCAGCGAGATTAGTGGCCCGGGTGAAGTGCGTCGTTGATGTAGATGGTGGTCAGGAAAGCGAAGATCACGGCCTGGATGAACGCCACGAACAGGGCGAACGCCGTGAAGATGATCATGAATGCCACCGAGATCGGCAGGATGCCGAAGATCGCCGCGCTGCCCGCCGCCAGGAAGATGAATCCGGCGAACACCAGGAGCATCAGGTGGTCGGCCAGCATGTTGGCGAAGAGCCGGACCGCCAGGGAAAGCGGCCGGGCGAGCTGCGAGATGATCTCGATGGGGATCATCAGCGGAAGCATGACCTTGGGAACGTCGGGCGGCACCAACGTCTTGACCCAGAACTTGAGCGGGCCGTTCTTGGCCATGCCGATGGACACCGCGAGCAGATACACGATCAGCGCCATGGTGAACGTCACGAATATGTTGGCGGTGGCGGTGAACCCGATGTATGGGACCAGACCGATGGCGTTCATGAAGAAGATGAAGAAGAACACGGTGCCGACGAACGGGAACCAGCTCTTGCCGTCCTTGGTGTTCATCACCGAGTAGACGATGTTCACCTTGACGAAGTCGACTATCACCTCGATGGCGTTCTGGACGCCCCTGGGTACCAGCTGGCGCTTCTTGGCGGCCATCCAGAAGATCGCCACGCACAAAAAGGCGGCGAGCCAGATGTTGACCACCGCGTTGGTGGGAGACAGATCGACCCCTGCGATCTCCCAGTGGGGGGACCAGCTGTAGTGGTGCGGAGACAAGTGTCCCGTGAGCTCCGTGAACGGCGACTCCTCTGCGGCCTCAGCGGCCTCTGTTGCCAATAACGCCAACCCCAAACCCGTCCCTCCTAACCGATGATGCCCCGGGCC
>DATABX010000178.1:0-4990 GCA_036259335.1 Actinomycetota bacterium | reverse complement strand
GAACCGCCGGACGAAGCCGGCGTTGATGAAGATGGCAAATCCGCTCGAGGGTTGGCCCTGGAATCGTTTCCCTTTCGGTGGCAACATGGAGGCATGAGGTGGCGTAAAGGAACTCTGGCGCTGATCATGGCTCTTGCGCTGCTGGGCAGCTCGCCTGCGGCGGCTGCCGGAGGCGCCTACTTCTTCGGCTTTGAGAGGGGCCTTCGGGGCTGGGAGCGGGACCACCAGATCGACTGCGAGCAGGACCCCGAGCCGTGCACGTTCAACTGGCGCATCGTCCGGTCGACCGAACAGGCCAAAGGCGGTGCCACGTCGCTCAAGGCCACCCTGGACGGCACCAACGACGACGGGACGATCTGGCTGGAACGCCGGTT
The DNA here is from genome assembly GCA_036259335.1 of Actinomycetota bacterium. GTDB lineage: Bacteria > Actinomycetota > CADDZG01 > JAHWKV01 > JAHWKV01 > JAJCYE01. Next base: position 4,616 of record DATABX010000178.1, on the reverse strand, counting down.
CGACATCCGCGGTCGCACCACCGTCGAGGTGAGCTTTTGGCTCTGGAGCGAGACCGAGGCGGACATCAACACCTGGCCGGTGGTCGCCTACATCGGAAGGCAAAACCCCGAGCACGAAACCGACTTCACGATCGTCGGCCAGACCGACCGGAAGGCCGGCTGGTCCCGGTACACTGTGACCCGGACGGTGAGCGGCCGCAACGTATGGGTCGCCTTCGGTTTTGGCGCCACCTGGGAGTCCGAGCGGACCTACTTCCTCGACTCGGTGAGGGTGACTACTTAGCGTTCAGCAGGGCGCCGGCCCCCAGGACCGACTGAAGCTCCCCGTACAGGCCGTTGCGGAGCTCCACTGTGAATCCGCCGCCCAGCTTCAGCACCGTGTCGCCGTTGCGGCCCCCGGACAGGTGCAGGTGGACCGGCGAAGAGCCCGGGTGGCTCGCCAGGACCGCCTTCAGGTCGTCGATCCGCTTCTGGGTCAGGGCGTCGGCCGGCAGCTTGATCCGCAGGACGTCGGCCGCCCCGGTGATGTCCGGCTTGCTCACCTTCAGGGCCATGAACTTCACGTTCTCGTCCCGCAGCTCGATACGGCCCTTGATGATCACCAGGGCGTCGTCGCACAGCAGCTCGGGGGAGGTCTCGTTGACCGTCTGCGGCCAGAAGGTCACCTCGACGTTGGCCTTCATGTCCTCCAGCACGCCCTGGTACCAGATGTCGCCCTTCTTGGTGAACTTGCGGGTCATGCGGGAGAGGATGCCGCCCACCAGCTTGACCGCCCCGTCGGGCCCCTCGGCCAGCGCCGGGATCTCGACCTCGGTCTGGGACCGCATGGCGCCCTCGATCGCGGCCAGCGGGTGCTCCGAGACGTAGAAGCCCAGCATCTCCTTCTCGGCCTTCAGCAGGTCGCCGTTCGGGATGTCGTCGCCGACTCCGTCGAAGCTCACCGACACGCCGGGCGCCGAGAAGTTGGGCACCTCGGGCTCGCCGGCGAAGAACGAGTACTGCCCGGCCTCCTCCGCCTTGCGCTCGGCCAGCACCGCCTCCACCAGCCGGGTGGCCCGCTCGGACATGCACAGGCCCCCGTTCTTCGGGTCCCGCTCCAGCAGCGGCCCCCGCTTGACCCCCAGGCAGTCGAACCCTCCGGCCTTGGCCAGCGACTCGATCACCTTCTTGTTAAGGCAGCTCGGGTCGACCCGGCGGCAGAAGTCGTCGAAGCTGGAGAACGGGCCGCCCTTGTTCCGGGCGGCGATCAGCCGCTCCGCCACCGACTCCCCGACGTTGCGGATGGCCGACAGGCCGAACAGGATGTCGTCGCCCCGGGGCTTGAAGTCCAGGTCGGAGTCGTTGACGCTCGGGGGAAGCACCTTGACGCCCATCGCCCGAGTCTCGGCCAGGTACATGGGCATCTTGTCGTTGCGGTCCTTGGCCGAGGTCAGTAGCGCCGCCATGTACTCCACCGGGTAGTTGGCCTTGAGCCAGGTGGTCTGGTACGCCACCAGCCCGTACCCGTTGGCGTGCGCTCGGTTGAACGAGTAGCCGGCGAACGGCTTGATCAGGTCCCACAGGCCCTGCGACTCCTGGGGTGTGAGCCCGGCGGCCTGCGCGCCGGCGTGGAACTGGGTCTCCCACTTCACCAGCTCGGAGGTCTTCTTCTTGCCGATGGCGTAGCGGATCATGTCGGCGTCCTGCGGCGAGAAGCCGGCGACCACCTGCAGGATCATCGTCACCTGCTCCTGGTAGACGATGACCCCGTTGGTGTCCTCCAGGACGTCGGTCAGCAGCGGGTGGAAGTACGACACCGAGGAGGGGTCGTGCTTGCCCTTCACGTAGCGGGGGATCTCGTCCATCGGCCCCGGCCGGTAGAGCGCGATGAGGGCCGCGATTTCTTCGAAGCGGTCCGGGCGCAGCTGGCGGCACAGGCGGGTCATGCCGCCCGACTCCATCTGGAACACCCCGGCGGTGTTGCCGTCCTGCAGCAGCTTGTACGCCTTGGGGTCGTCGAGCGGAAGCTTGTCCGGGTCGATCTCGACCCCCCGGTTGGCCTTCATGTGCTCGATGGTGTCGCCGATAACCGTCAGGTTGCGCAGGCCGAGGAAGTCCATCTTCAGCAGGCCGATCTGCTCGATGGCCCCCATCTCGTACTGGGTGACGATGTCGCCGTCGGTCCGCTGGACCGGGCAGATGTTGGTCAGCGGCTCCCGGCCGATCACCACCCCGGCGGCGTGTACCGAGTGCTGCCGGCGCAGGCCCTCGAGCTTGCGGGCGGTCTCGATGACCTGCTTGGACACGTCTTCGGTCTCGTAAGCCTGGCGCAGCTCGGAGGCGGCGGAGAAGGCGTCGTTGTGGCCGGTGTGGGGGGGCCACTCGTAGTTCTTGTCGAAGCAGGCGTCGAAGGGCGCCTCCTTGCCGAGGATCAGAGGCGGGTACATCTTCGCCAGCCGGTCCCCCACTGCGTACGGCATGCCAAGTACCCGGGCGCCGTCGCGGATGGCGGCCTTGGCCTTGATGGTCGAGAAGGTGATGATCTGCGCCACCCGGTCCTCGCCGTACTTCTGCGACACGTACCGGATCACCTCACCCCGGCGGCGGTCGTCCAGGTCGATGTCGATATCGGGCATCGACTTGCGGCCCGGGTTGAGGAAGCGCTCGAAACCCAGCTTCCAGCGGATCGGGTCGAGCTCGGTGATCCCCAGGCAGTAGGCGACGATCGAGCCGCCGACCGACCCACGGCCCGGTCCCACCCGGATCTTGTTCCGCTTGGCCCACTGCACGAAGTCGGCGACGATCAAAAAGTAGGCGCTGAAGCCCATCTCGTCGATGACCTTCAGCTCCATGTTCAGCCGGTCCTCGCACTCCTTGGTAAGCGGCTGGTAGCGCCGCCTGAGGCCGGCCTCGGCCTCGGCCCGCAGGAAGGTCTGGATCGTATGGCCTTCGGGCACCTCGAAGGTCGGCAGCAGCATCTTGTAGAGCTCCAGCTCGACGTCGCACAACTCGGCGACGCCCAGGGTGTTCTCGACCGCGTCCTCGTAGTCGGGGAAGGCCTTGAGCATCTCGTCCCGGCTCTTCATGTAGAACTCGTCGGTGTCGAACTTCATCCGCTTGGTGTCCGACAGCTCCTTGCCGGTCTGGATGCACAGCAGGATGTCGTGGGCCTCGGCGTCCTCCTTGCAGGTGTAGTGGGAGTCGTTGGTGGCGACCAGCGGGATGCCGAGCTCCTTGCCGATCCGGCGGATCTCGACGTTCAGCATCTCCTGGCCCTGGACCCCCTGCTGCTGGATCTCGAGGAAGTAGCGGTCGCCGAAGATCTCGCGGTAGTCGCGGGCGGTCTGCATCGCAGCGTCGAGGCGGCCGTTCACGACGTTCTTGGCCAGCTCGCCCGACAGACACCCGGAGAGCACTACGATCCCCTCGCTGTGCTTGTCGAGCAGCTCCCGGTCCAGCCGGGGGCGGCGGGTTCGCTGGTCGTAGCCCTCGATGAAACCAAGCGAACTGAGCTTGACCAGGTTCTGATAGCCGGTGTTGTTGGCCGAGATCATCGTGAGGTGGTGGTACGAGTCCTGGTGCCGGGTGGAGCGGTCCAGCCGGGAGTTGGGGGCGACGTACGCCTCCATGCCGATCAGCGGCTTCACCCCGGCGGACTTGCCCGCCAGGTAGAACGGGATCGCCCCGTACATCACGCCGTGATCGGTGAGGGCCACCGCCGGCATGTCGAGCTGCTTGGCCCGGGCGAACATCTCCTTGATCCGGCTGGCGCCGTCGAGCAGCGAGTACTCGGAGTGGGAGTGGAGATGTACGAAACTCACTCGGGCTACAAGCCTCCTAAATGGAATCGGCCTTGCGGTTCGAGGAAGTGAACTACAGCCGTGTAACTACGGGGAGTTAATCTACCTCCGCCGCCGCCCGAGGGTCAAGCGCGAGTTTAGCCCCCGCTACTCGTCGTGGCGACCCGCGAAAATCTCCCGGTACTCGGTCACCCAGGAGCCGGATCGCATCCACAGAACGATCGCACCGAAGACCGAAGCGAGGTAGAACAGCCTCGGCAGCGACGGCGAATCGCCCGCCCGGCTGAGCAGGAAGGCGAACCCGCCGGCCACCGCGATGAAGGTGGCAGTCCGGTAGACGAAAAGCTTGATCCGCACCCGGTCGGTCTCGATCCAGCGCTCCAGCCAGGCGTCCCTCTCCCGCAGGGCGATCCACCACAGGCCGGTGAAGAAGCCGAGCTTGCGGAGGGAGGTGGTCTTCATACCGATCGTGCGACCGATTCTACGTGGGAGTTGACCCGGCACAGCCCGACGGTGCCGGTGGTGTCGGTGACGTCCTTGACCTCCAGGTGCTTGTCGGGCGAGTACCAGGTGGTGCGGTTTACCGAAAGGTTCAGCGAGCCCTGCGGCGACACCCCGGTGATCGTGCTGGTGGTCTTGATCCGGACGGTCCGCAGAACCGCTCCCTGCCCCAGGGTGACCGGCTCGTCCAGCGCCTCCACCGTGCTCACCGCGTTCACCTTGACCTGGCCGTTGGTCGAGGTCATGGCGAAGCCGCCGACCTCCCCGACCCGGGGGAACGCCGGGATCAAGCGCTGCGGCGGGTTGGACTGGAAGTCGAAGCTCAGCCGCTGGGCG
>DATABX010000177.1:0-4146 GCA_036259335.1 Actinomycetota bacterium | reverse complement strand
CCGCCGGGCTAAGAGCGCCCGGGATGGCGGTAATATCCCGGAGCCGATGGAACACGTCCTGATCCGCAAGCTCGAACACCTGGCCGGCACGGCCGCCGCGCCCAGGTTCGGCTTTGCCGTCGAGATCCGCGACCGCCCCGGGCCGGTCAACAAGAACGGCGCCTGGGAGGACGACGACGTCTGGATCCAGCTGCACGGCGGTCTGTTCATCGCCAAGGCACGGATCCGCCTGTGCTGGGTCGGCGAGTACTCCGACATCCGCGAGATCCGGGCCCGCACCAAGGGCTCCGAGCTGCACGACATGCGCAGCTTCTGGACCGGGCGCCCCAAGTGGGGTTACGCCGCGGTGGCGTCGCTCAAGAACGAGCAGTGGCTGCCGCCCTTCTGGGCCGGCCCCCGGACCTACGGCTACGAGTGGGTGCGTCTCGACGACGAGAAGAAGCAGAAGACCTGGCTGGAGCGCAAGGAGCCGCCCCGCGGCGGGGAGTTTCTGAGGGCCGACTTCGACTCCTGGCTGAGGAGCAAGAAGACCTACTAGTCCGGCCGGGCCATCGCCCAGGCGGTCAACAGCGCCTTCGCCTTGTTCACGGTTTCCAGCCACTCGGTCCGCGGATCGGAGTCGGCCACGATCCCTCCGCCGGCCTGGATGTAGATCTTGCCTCCGGCGACGTAGGCGGTGCGCAGGGCGATGCAGGTGTCGAGGTTCCCCGAGAAGTCGAAGTACCCGACCACCCCCGAGTACGGCCCCCGGCGGGTGGGCTCGAGCTCGTCGATGATCTCCATCGCCCGGATCTTCGGCGCCCCGGAGACGGTGCCGGCCGGGAACGAGGCGTAGAGCGCGTCCAGCCCGGTCATCCCCTCGGCCAGCTCCCCCACGACCTGCGAGGTCATGTGCATGACGTGCGAGTAGCGCTCGATGACCATGAACTCCTCGACCTCGACCGTCCCGTAGGTGCACACCCGGCCCAGGTCGTTGCGGGCCAGGTCCACCAGCATCACGTGCTCGGCCCGCTCCTTGGCATCGGCGAGCAGGTCCTGCTCCAGCGCCAGGTCCTCCTCGTCGGTGGCACCGCGGGGGCGGGTGCCGGCGATCGGCCGCTGAAGCACCCGGCGGCCCTGCACCTTGATCAGCGGCTCGGGCGACGAGCCCACCAGCGTGATCTCCGGGTGCTTGAGGAAGAACATGTACGGGCTCGGGTTGACCAGGCGCAGGGTCCGGTAGACCGCGAACGGATCCTCGGGCTGGGGGGCCGAGAACCGGTGAGAGGGCACCACCTGGAAGATGTCGCCGGCCCGGATGTACTCCTTGGCCCGCTCGACCGCATCCATGTAGCCCCGCTCCCCCAGCGTGCTCGGCGGCAGGTCGAACTCCACCGGGCCGACGCCCTTGGGCGTGTAGACCAACGGCTCCCCGAGCTTCGCCACCAGGCGGCCGGTGCGGGCCATCGCCTCGTCGTAGGTGTCGTCGCCCACCACGTTCGACACCACGGTCAGGCGCTGGCGCAGGTGGTCGAACACGAACAGGGTCCGGGCGAAGATCAGCATCAGCTCCGGCACCTCGACGTCGGCGACCGTGGTCTGCGGCAGCTTCTCCAGGTAACGCACGACGTCGTACCCCAGAAATCCGACCCCGCCGGCGATCAGCGGCGGCAGCTCGGGCATGGTCGGCGACGAGAACGCCTTCAGCACCTGGCGGACGATCTCGAGCGGCGTCCCGTCGGAGATCTCTCCCATCGGGTCCCCGGAGATGTCCACCTTGCCGCCGTGGGAGGTGAGTACCAGGAACGGGTCGACCCCGACGAACGAGTAGCGTCCCCATCGCTCGCCGTGCTCGACCGACTCCAGCAGGAACGACACGCTGTCCGGCGCCGCCCCCTGGACGAGCTTCATGTAGGTAGAGACCGGGGTCTCCAGGTCGGCCACGACCTCGGTCCACACCGGGACGACGTTGTGCTTGAGCCGCAGCTCGTCGAACTGCTCGCGGGAGGGCAGGTACCGGGTGGTCAACTCAGAGCGCGATAAAAGCAGGTGCGCTCGCCGGTGTGGCAGGCGGGGCCGTCGGGCTTCACCTTCACCAGCAGCACGTCGGCGTCGCAGTCCACCAGCACCTCGCTGACGTGCTGCATATTGCCCGAGGTGGCGCCCTTGTTCCAGAACTCCTGGCGGCTGCGGCTCCAGAACCAGGTGGTCCGGGTCTCGACCGTCCGGTTGATCGACTCGGCGTTCATCCAGGCCATCATCAGGATCTCCCCGGTGTCTGCGTCCTGGACGATGGCCGGAATCAGCCCGGCGGAGTCGAACTTGAGGTTTGCGGGGTCGACGGTGGCAAGCATCAGAGGCTGATCATCCTTTCGAGGGCCAGGCGGGCCCGGTTCGCCACGTCCGGGGGCACCGTCACTTCGAACTCGAGATTCTCCAGGCTGGCGAGGAGCTTCGCCGGGGTGATCATCTTCATGTACCGGCAGACTGCGTCCTCGTTCGCGGCGAAAAACTGCTTATCCGGGTTGTGCTTGCGCAGGGAGTGGAGCAGACCGTTTTCGGTCGCCACGATTATCTCCTTTGCCTGCGACTGGGAGGCGGAGCTCTGCATCCCCGAGGTGCTGAGCAGGTGGGTGCGGTCGGCCGGCAGCGCTCCGGTGGACGACAGGTAGAGCGCGTGGGAAGCGCACCCGCACTCCGGGTGGATGTAGATGTCGGCCTCAGGGTGCTCGGCCAGCCGGTGGTCGATGTCCGCCGGGCTGATCCCGGCGTGGACGTGGCACTCCCCCATCCACAGGTTCAGCTTGCGGCCGGTGACCCGCTCGACGTGGGCGCCCAGGAACATGTCGGGCAGAAACAGGATCTCCTTGCCCGGGTCGATGGAGTTGACCACGTGGGCGGCGTTGGAGGAGGTGCAGCAGTAGTCGGACTCGGCCTTCACCTCGGCAGAGGTGTTGACGTACGACACCACGACCGCTCCCGGGTGCTCGGCCTTCCAGTCCCGCAGCTGATCGGCGGTGATCGAGGCCGCCAGGGAGCAGCCCGCCGCCAGGTCCGGGATCAGCACGGTCTTGCCGGGCGCCAGTATCTTGGCGGTCTCGGCCATGAAGTGGACCCCGCAGAAAACGATGACCTCGGCGTCGGTCTGCGCGGCCTTGCGGGACAGCTCCAGCGAGTCTCCGACTATGTCGGCCGCCTCCAGGATCCACGGCGCCTGGTAGTTATGGGCGAGAATGACGGCGTTGCGCCGGGCAGCGAGCGTGCGTACCTTGGATGCCCACTCGCCGTAGGCTCCGGCTGCCAGATCTTTCTCGAGAATCCCCATATATCAAGGGTACTGGTTAGGAGATGACACCGCCCATGAACGACGACCTGAAGATCGACCCCGGTACCCTCAAGCTGCTGGTCCAGCGAGCCCTGATCGAGGACCTCGCCGATGCCGGCGACGTCACCTCGGACAACATCCTGGCTCCCAACCAGACCGCCAGGGCCAGGATCCTCGCCAAGTCGGCCGGCGTCCTGGCCGGCCGCCCGGTGGCCGATGCGGTCTTCCGCAAGATGGACGAGGCCCTGGAGATCAGCTGGCTGGTCGACGACGGCGCCCGCCTGGAGCCGGGCGCGGTGGTGGCCGAGCTCAGCGGCCTGGCGCACTCGATCATGGCCGCCGAGCGGGTGGCACTCAACTTCCTGCAGCACCTGTCCGGCGTGGCGACATTGACCGCAGCCTTCGTGGAGCAATGCACGCCCCACGGCGTGCAGCTGCTCTGCACCCGCAAGACGATCCCCGGTATGAGAGCAGTGCAGCGCTACGCGGTGGCCGCCGGCGGCGGCAGCCTGCACCGGGAGGGGCTGTACGACGCGATCCTGATCAAGACCAACCACTGCAAGGTGGCGGGAGGCATCGCCGAGGCGGTGCGCCGGGCGAAGGCTCTCAGCTCCCTGGAGGTCGAGGTCGAGGTCCGCAACCTGGACGAGCTTCGGGAGGCGGCCGAAGCGGGGGCGGAGCGGGTGTTGCTGGACAACGCCGACCTGGTTACGGTCGGGGAGGCGGTGAGGTCGAAGCCCGAGTGGCCTTTCCTGGAGGTCTCGGGCGGGGTCTCGCTGGAATCCATCGGCGGCATCGCGGCCCTAAGGCCCGACGCGATCTCGGTGGGCCGCATCACGCAC
>DATABX010000176.1:0-2169 GCA_036259335.1 Actinomycetota bacterium | reverse complement strand
CCATGCAGGTGCCGATCGGGGTCTCCGGCGTGCAGGCGGTTCCGAACACCTTGCACTCCCAGGGCTTGATGACGCCCTTCAGGACCTCGCCGCACTGGCAGGCCTTCGGGTCGGCCACCCGGACCCCGGGGGTCGCGTACCTCAGCTCTGCGTCGTATTCGGCGTAGGCGTCGGACAGCTTCAGGGCGCTCTGGGAGATGAAGCCCAGGCCCCTCCACTCGAAGTACGGGCGAAGCTCGAAGACCTCCTGCAGAACTTCCAGAGCTCGCATGTTCCCCTCGAACGGGACCACCCGGCCGTACTGGTTCTCGACCTCGGCCCGGCCGTCCTGCAACTGCTGCATGATCATCAGGATCGACTGCAGAAGGTCGAGCGGCTCGAAGCCGGCCACCACGATCGGCGTGCCGTAGTCCTTGCAGATGAACTCGTAGGGGCGGGCGCCGACTACGGTCGACACGTGTCCCGGGCCGATGAACGCGTCGAGCCGAAGGTCCGGCGACTCGAGCAGCGCCTTGAGCGGCGGCACGATGGTGACGTGGTTGCACATCACCGAGAAGTTGGTTATCCCCTCGGCCCGGGCCCGCATGAGGGTGAGGGCGGTGGAGGGTGCGGTGGTCTCGAACCCGATGGCGTAGAACACCACCTCACGGTCCGGGTTGGCAACCGCCATCTTCAGGGCGTCGAGCGGCGAGTAGACGAACCGGATGTCGGCGCCCTCGGCCTTGGCGTCCAGGAAGCTGCCGTTGCCGCCGGGCACCCGCATCATGTCGCCGAAGCAGGTGAAGATCACCTTGGGGTCGCGGGCGATGGCAATGCCGTCGTCCACCCGTCCCATCGGGATCACGCACACCGGGCAGCCGGGGCCGTGCACGAGCTCCACGTTATCGGGGAGGTGAGCTTCGATGCCGTGCTTGTAGATCGTGTGGGTGTGGCCCCCGCAGACCTCCATGATCTTGTAGTGCCGGCCCGGTTCGGTGAGGGCGGCAATCTGCGCTCCGAGCGCCCTGGCCAGCTCCGCGTCACGAAACTCGTCGACGTATTTCATTCGGACTCCTTTAGGCGAGAGATCGCCACTCCGGCGTGCACCAATAGTCGGTCACCGACCTCCACCGGCAGCACCAGGTCGACGCCGACCCGGCCCGCTTGCCCGTGGGGGTCCTCACAGACGGCATCGAAGCCGTCGACCTCCAAAACCTTGACCTCGACCGCGACGTCTCCGCAGGTCAAACAGCCGTCAACCACCGAACATGCGACCGAGTAGGAACCCCGGTCCAGGATCTGAAGGGGCTCGCCCTTCATGTGATGTTGGAAGTCTTGAGCTGTTCGATCTCGTCCTCGAAAGCCTCGCCGAGACCTCTCAAGAGTTTGAGGGTGGCGGCGGCTTCCTCTTCGTCGACCTTGGAGAGGGCAAATCCGACGTGGATGAGGACCCAGTCGCCAAGATGGATCCCTCCCTCCTCCTTGGCCAGAAGGCCGACATTGACGTTGCGCCGTACGCCTCCGACATCGACCTTGGCAATGTTGTTGACGGGGTCGATGAACTCGAGGATCTGACCTGGGATAGCAAGACACATGGGCCGACTCCCTGTCTTTTGGAAACGAGAACCGCCGTCGCGGTCTCTACGCTCTATCAGGAGGGTTAGCTTACCACCGCGCTCTTGTTGAACAAAGTTGAACAATCAACCTCAAGAAACCGCATTTTTTGCCAATTCCGCAAGGATTCGGCTTTCGGTTAAACCAGCCGCCGGATCAGTAGACGAGCCTCGCGTTCGCCACCACCGCCTGCCCGAGCGAGATGCCACCGTCGTTGGTGGGCACCCGCCGGTGGGTCAGAACCTCCAACCCCGCTTCCGAGAGCCCCCGGGTAACCCTCTGCATCAGGAGGCGGTTCTGGAACGTGCCTCCGGACAGTGCGACGGTCGACAGACCGGACTCGGCGGCGGCCGCGGCCGCCACCCGGACCAGGGCGGCCGCCAGGCCGTTGTGGAAGGCGGCCGCTGCCTCGGGCAGGGCCCGCCGGCCGACCAGGTCGGTTGCCAGGGCGGCCATCAGGTCTGAGCCGTTGATGAGGCCCGAGTCGACGCCGCACGGGTACGCCCGGTCGGTTCGGGGGTCGGCAAGCTGCTCCAGCTCGATCGCCGCCTGGCCCTCGTAGTTCACCGTGTCCGC
>DATABX010000175.1:0-1893 GCA_036259335.1 Actinomycetota bacterium | reverse complement strand
TTCCCGGCGTGGGGCCGATCCCGGTCGCGGCAGCCAGAGCAATGATGGCCGACGGCTTCCTTGCCGCCATCGTGACCGACGGTCAGGACGTCCAGTCCGTCTCCCACCTCGGCCGAACGGTGCACGCCCGGGTACGCACCGCCCTGTTCGAACGGGATCAGGGGTGCGTGGTCCCGGGATGCAACGATGCCGGCCCCTTGGCCATCGATCACATCTCGGAATACCACCTCGGCGGGCCCACCGCCATCCACAACCTGTGCCTCCTATGTAAATGGCATCACTACCTGAAGACCCACCACGGCCACACGATCCGGCGGCTCCACGGCAAGTGGTTGTGGGAGGGGCCCAAGGGCGGCCCACCCACTGAACAGCCGTGGCAGTCCGGCTTGCCGACGATGCCGCGGATGTGGAACCAGGACCGGCTGGGCCCGCCGCCACCGAAGCGCCGAAGGAGACCGAACCGGGTTCGGCGGTGACCAACTGTCAGGACGGCGTGCGTTTAGAAGGACGGGGTGCGTTCGAAGTCCCGGCCGCAGCCCGGTTTTTACAGAGTCGTGGCTGCGGCTAGAAGGACGGCGTGCGTTCGAAGTCCCGGCCGCAGCCCTTGCACACGACCGATCCCATGACCATCGAGAGACGAGGGCTGTTGCAGTACGGGCACCGGTCCCCAATCGTCTTCCAGCCGGGGTCGGCCGCCTGGCAGTCCGGGCACAGCAGGACCTGCTCGCCCTTCAGAACGAAGCGGGCCCAGGGGGATGCACCCCTAACCGGGTCGTTCTGGACTTTGTTGCAGCGGTAGCAGGCCACCTGTCCAGTCTGCCATTCCCGCCGCTCAAACCTCCTCGTCGCACATCCAGGGCTTCGCCCGGCAGATCGGTGGAATGTCCTCGTCGTTCATGTCGGTGACCCGGATCTGGATGGTCCTCGTCGCCTGCGCCGACAATCCGTCGGCGTCGGTCGCGTTAACCGTCAGCTGGCGCGCCACCGAGGAGCCGGCAGACGCCCCTCCGGTTGAGAACCGGATCGAGGTCACCGGTGACCCTTGATTGTTCGGCGTGCCTCCGCTCCAGATGCACGATGGGGTCCCTCGGAAGTCGTCGTGAAGCGCACGGAACATTGCCGTGGCGAAGCCGCGATTGACGTCCGCCACCAGCGGGGTCGGCCCGGCGATCGAGACCTTCGGCTGCCTGGCGCTCGGGATGTAGGAGCCTCCCGCGAACAGACCCCCTCCGGTCACCTCCATGCGCGAGTACAGGAAGGTGAGCTTCTGGCCCCCCGGCACCGCGATCTCAGCAGGCAGAAGCTGAAGCACCGCCCGTCCCACGCCGCCCTGGTCGGGCGGCTCTGCGCTCAACACCTCCACCGTCTGGTAGAGGAAGAACGCGAAAGCAGGCAGGAACCAGGGGCTGAAGAACGAGGCCAGTGCCAGGGCGCCGGTGATCGCTTGAATCCACCCGCTGTCCGTGTCGAGGTGCTGCTCCGAGCTGCAAGCGAGGGCGAAGCTCTGGGCGGTCAGCGTGTCGGTAACCGTCAGGGTGAAGTTCACATCGGGCCAGGGTCGTTCGTCGTACCCCTTGATCGTGGTCACCACCCGTGAAGGCGACTCGAACGAAACCGACAGGTCGGTCAGGTGGACCGGCCCGCCGGAGTCGGCGCGCCCGTCGCCGTCGAGCCGCTTCGGCATCGCCGCAAAGGTCTCGTCGGCGAACCGCCGGATGAAGCCGGCGTTGATGAAGATCGCAAAGACTTCGGGGCCATCCAGTAGCTGCAATCTGGCCAAGCCGCGGTCCCGGGCTTCGGACGCCGAGGTGCCGACAGCCGGCCTGGTCCATATGCCGATGGTCTCGGTGTTGGCGGCGGGGTCGCCCGCCCGGATGCAGGTGGCCCGGACGT
>DATABX010000174.1:0-8072 GCA_036259335.1 Actinomycetota bacterium | reverse complement strand
GGCGTAGGAGGTGTTCATTCCGGGAAACTGGGCGATTGCGCGGACCACCGCCCAGCCGAGCAGGTGGGTGAAGCTGACCTTCTTGCTGCGGGACCGGGCCTGGTGGTTGTTCAGGATGTTGCGGTTGACCTCCAGCAGCTTCGCCGGGATCACCCGGACCGATGTGGCGGTGGGCACGCTGAGGCTCTCCTCCATGCGACCGGCGAGAACCGCGTCGGCTCGGGAGAGCGGGTCGCCGGCCTGGCCGTTGGGCGATGGGGCGGGGGCCGGCGTGGCGGCCGGCGCGGACGACGAAGGGGTCGGGCGAGCCGCCGGCTCACCGTCCTCAGGTAGCTGGGGCGCCGGGGGGCGGGTCCGCTGCTGGTCCGGGAAGTAGTCCTCGAAGAACTCCCGCCACGCCTCGGAAACCGATTCCGGCTGCCGCAGGTAGCGCTCGTGCATCTCCTGCATGAGCCAGAGGTTCGGTCCGAACTTCGAATCGTCCAGCTTTGGCATTGCGTGGCGTCCCCCAGGGCGCCGCCCGATCTGGGCCCTGCTTCAAGGATATTCCTTGCTCCGCCTTTACGGTCGGAAGTTTCGACCGGCTTCGCAGCAACGAGGCGGCCCCGAAGGACCGCCTCGACTGGAGTATCGGGGTCGCTCAGACGGCAGGCCCGGCGGCGCGTACCTCCTCGACCCTGGCCAGCGCGTCCTTCAGCTCGTCCAGCCACTCCTGCTGGTGCTGGCCGACCAGGCGCACACACCACGCCAGGGCGTGGCTGCGGCTCTTGGCCACCCCGGCTTCCACCAGGCGGTCCAGCACCTGGCGCTCGGACATTCGAAGCCGGGTCATCACCGGCATGCTCAAGTTGGTGAACACCACGCGGTCGTCGCCGCACACCACGCCCCACGACACCTTCCGGCCGAACCGGTGCTCGGCCTCGGAGGCGATCTCCATCCGCTTGCGCCGGGTGTCCTCCCGGTGCTGGTTGATTCTTCCGGCGCGGGCCGCGGCAGCGGCGTCGGCGCTGGTGTCGTCGCCGAGCTGCGGCTCCGGGATGCGGCCCACGACGAGGATCTCCTCCCGGTCGGCGGTCACCTCCGGGGCCCCGTCGTAAAGCCCCTCGGGAATCCGTCCTGCAAACCACCCTTTGATCTCATCGATGCTCATTACAACCTCCCTTGTCAGGATGATTGTAACTCTGTAATCACACTTACACCAGCCTCAATCCGGCGGCCGGAGCCCCCGCACGTCGAGCCCGCCGTCACAGGCGACGACGATCCCGGTGGTGGCAGCGGCGTTGTTGCGCGACGCCAGCTGGACGTAGTGGCCGGTGTAGTCCTCGGGGCGGGGCAGGAAGCCGAGCGGCACGGCGCCGCTGGCGAAGCGCTCCAGATCCGGCACCGACGACGGAGTGCGGTCGCCGAGGCCGAGCGACCGGGGGCCGCGGATGTCGGTGCGCATGAAGCCCGGCGCCACCCCGTTCACCCTCACCCTGGGCGCCAGCTCGAAGGCCAGCTGGCGCACCAGTCCGACGACTGCGTGCTTGGAGGCGGTGTAGACCACTCCACCCACTCCGGCGTGGTTCGACGACATGGAGGCGGTCAGCAGCACCGACCCCCCGCTTTCGACGAGAGCGGGCGCCGCCGCCTTGACCCCCAGCAGGCACGCCTTCACGTTGACCGCGAACAGCTCATCGAACGCCTTCTCCAGGGCCGCCGCCGGGGTGTCCAGCAGCCGGGCACCGTAGTCGAACATGCCGGCGTTGCCGACGAAGACGTCGAGCCGGCCGAAACGCTCCAGTGCGGCGGCGACCGCCCGCTCGTTGTCGTGCGAGACCGTGACGTCGCCGGTCACCCCGGCGACGGCGTCGCCGTGGTCGGCCTCCACGGCGGCCACCCGGTCCGGCGCCCGGTCGAATGCGACCACCCGCGCTCCCTCGGCGACGAAGCGGTCCACCAGCGCCCTGCCGAGCCCCGAGCCGGCCCCCGTGATCAGCGCAACGTCGTCTTCAAGCCACCGCATGCACTCTCCCTTTCGCTAGGCCGTAGTCAGGTCTGCTGTTTCGAGGTCTTCTCCGATTCGACCCCGGAGCAAAGTTCGATGGCGGCTGCCACCGCGTCCTCCTCGTCGAGCGCCTCCCCCGCCTGCCTGGCGGCCTGCGCCCGATCCCGTCCAAGCACACCGGCGGCGGCGTGGAGGGCGGCGGCCTCGTCGGCGGCCTCGCGCAGCGTTGCAGTTGCGCCCGCCGCGGTGCGAAGAGCCGACGCCGCGCCGACCAGCCGGGCCGACGCCTCCGGGTCCACCTTGGCGGCGGTGGCGGCCACCCCGACCAACGAGTCGGCCACGCCTAGGCGGTCGCCGATATCTCGCCGAAGCTGCAGCGCCCGCGCGTGCCGCAGGGCCGCCTCGGCGAGGTCGCCTGCCGCGGTGGCGACTCCGGCCAGCCCCCACGACCCGTTGGCCTCGTGGCGGGGGGCGTGAGCGAACCTGGACAGGCTCAAGTCGGAGGTGAAGTGGCGCCCGGCGGACTCCAGGTCGCCGCGGGCAAGCGCCGCAACCCCCAGCACCCACTCCGGCGAGATCCTCCTCATCGGGTGCGGCAAGGCGGACAGCGAGACGGCCTCGCCGGCCAGCCGCCCGGCTTCCTCGAAGCGCAGCTCCTCCAACGCGGCGCAGGCCTGCGAGCAGCGAACCCCGGCCACCTCGGCCGGGGCATCGAGCTCCCGGGCGGCAGCCAGCGCCCGGTCGAGCATCGACGACGCATCGGCTGCCCGGCCCCGGCGCAGCAGGGCCTCTCCCCCGAGCCGGAGGGCGTGCGCCAGCACCCGCCGGTTGCCCAGGTCCTCGGCCAGCTCGGCCGCCTCGACGGACAGGCGCTCGGCGCCCGCGACATCTCCCCGCAGCAGGCTCACCCAGCCGATCTCGGCCAGAAGCAGAGGGCGGGCGGAGAGGTCGCCGATGGCGGCGGCCAGGTTGAGCGCCCGGCCGTACTTCTCGGCGGCCGCGTCGTAGCGGCCGAGCCACAGGTCCCTCTCGGCCGCCGAGCCGAGCACCGTCCGGAGAACCTGGTCGTCCCCGGCTTCCCTTGCAGCCCGCAGTGCGTCGTCGAGCATCTCGCCCGCCCGGTCCTGATGGCCCCGGCTGCCGGCAGCGATCGCCAGGCTTCGCAGGACTCCCGCCACGGTTCTCAGGTCCCCGGCGCTCCGGGCCTTTGCCAGCGCCTTCCCCCAGCTGTCCTCGGCATCGTCGAGCCGGGAGCGGCGGAAGTTTACGTAACCCGCCCCGGACAGTGCCCGGGCGGCCGTCAGGTCGTCGTTCTCCACGGCGTCGTCGTGAAGGGCCTGGCCGAAGTTCGCTTCGGCAGCCGCCAGATCGCCGGTCAGCAGCAGAAGGTTGCCGGCGGCAACAAGGGCTCGCAGCCTCACCCTCTTGTCGCTCGACGGCATGGCGAGCGCCGACCGCAGCCGACCCAGACCCTCACTCCAGTCGCCGTGCGACATCCAGAACGGGGTCATGGCGGTACACAGCCGTTGCACAACCGGGGCGTCGCCCGCGGCGGCCGCGGTGTCGATGGCCCGGCGGATGTTGTCGTGGTCCGTCGCCAGCTCGCTCATCACCCCGGCCGAGTCCTGCCGGCCGACGAGGTTCTGGACCTCCTCGACCCGGCGCAGGTACCACTCCCGGTGCCTAACGGCCAGTTGCGGGGACTCGCCGGACGACTCGAGTTCCAGCGATGCCAGCTCCCTCACCGACTCCAGCATCGACCACCGCTCCGCCGCTCCCGGATGAGCGGCCACCAGGGAGGCGCGAAGCAGCCGGCGGAGCAGGCGCGGGATGCCGGCCCGGGCGAGCGGAGGGACATCGCACACCTCTGCGACCGCCTCGGTGGTACCGCCGCCGGCGAAGACGGCCAGCCGGCGGAACAGCCGCCGTTCGTCCTCCGGCAGCAGGTTGAGGCTCCACTCGAGTGCGGCCCGCATTGTCTGGTGCCGCTCCGGCGCCGTGCGCCGGCCGTGGGTCAGCAGCGAGAACCGGTCGCTCAGCCCCTCCACCACCGCCGGCAGGGAACGGTCGCCCAGGGCGGCGGCCGCCAGCTCGATGGCCAGCGGGATGCCGTCCAGGTGGCCTACGACCCGAGCGACATCGCGTGCCGTCCGGTCGTCCAGCTCGAAATCCGGACGGACCAGCCGCGCCCGTTCGACGAACAGGCGCACCGCCTCGGACCCCGCCACATCCGCCGCACCGCCGGCCCGGCCGGGATCGGGAGTCGACAGCGGCCCGACCCGCCACACCACCTCGGCGTCGATGTCCAGCGGCTCGCGGCTGGTGGCCAGTACCACCAACCGGGGGCAGCGCTGGGAAAGGCGCTCGGCCAGGCCGGCAACCGCGTCGAGCAGGTGCTCGCAGTTGTCGAGCAGCAAAAGGAGCACTTTCGAAGCCAGCCCCTCCACCAGGACCTCTTCGATGTCGCGTCCCGGCTGCTCGGCCACCTTTACCGCGGCCGCCACGGCCCGCGGCACCAGTCCAGGGTCGGTCAGGGCCGCCAGCTCCACCAGCCAGGCGCCGTCCGGGAAGTCGCCGGCCACGTCGAACGCCACCTGCACCGCGAGCCGGCTCTTGCCGACGCCGGCCGCGCCGACCAGCGTGACGACGCCGGTGGTCGACAGCAGCGCCGCAATTGCGGAGCGCTCGTGTTCCCGGCCGACGAAGCTTGCGCGCAGAGTGGGCAGGTTGTGGGTCACCACGCCCAGGGCCCTCAGCGGAGGGAAGTTCTCGCGAAGCTCGGGGTGGCGAAGCTGGAAGAGCCGCTCCGGCGTGGTGAAGCCACGCAGCTGGAAGAAGCCGAGTGGCGCCAGGCTCGCCTGCGGCGGAAGCCGGCCCTCCGTCGCTCGGGCGGTCGCCTCGGAAAGCACGATCTGGTCACCGTGCGCCGCGGCACAGATGCGAGCTACCTGGTGCACCGCCAGGGCGACGTAGTTGCCGCCTGCCGGCTCGGCGAACCCGGTGTGCAACCCCATGCGGACCCGGACTTCGCCGCCCGGGGGCCACGGGTGGGCGGCCAGCGCTCGCTGCCCCTCGAAGCAGCCGGCGACCGCTGCGGCCGCGTCGGCGAAGGCGACGAACAGCGAGTCCCCCTCGGTGTCGACCTCCACCCCCTGGTGAGCGCCGAACGCATCCCGGAGCAGCTTTCGGTGTTCGGCCAGCAGCCGGGGGTAGGTCTCGCCGAGCTGGCCGAAGAGCCGGGTCGACCCTTCGATGTCGGTCATCACAAAGGTGACCAGGCCGCTGGGCAACGACATTCCGGCGGCCCTCAGGGGGTGAAGCCCGGCGGGTTGTCGATCAGCTCTCCGTGCAGGTAGGTGGCGACCTTCATCCCGTCCGGCCCCCGGCTCACCTTGACCGTCGATCCGTCCTGCATCAGTTGGTAAGCTGCATGGGCGGTTTTGATCACCAACTGGCCGGCGGAGGTTGCGCCGAGCCCAACCGGTTCGTCGTTCATGATCTCTCCGGGAGGAAGGTTGGCTCTGAGGAGCGCCACGTCTGCCCTGATCTCGGCCTTGATGTCCTCCGGCAGAGCTTCGAACGCCGCGGCGTCGGTCAACGGCTCACCATGTCCATCAGGCATCGGGCACCTCCAGTCCGCCGGCAGGGAGGGCACCGGGTGAGGCGAACGCTGCGCCCCCAGCACCCCCTTGATCTTAGCTGTACCCTCCGGCCCCTTCGACGGGGGATCGCCGATCCGACGATGAAGATCTCGGGTGGGGAGGTGTGGAGGGCCACCCGGACGCCGGAGGGCCCGGCGACCGTCCACTTCCGGCACAGCGCCGGCGAGGTCGACGTCTCTGCGTGGGGGCCCGGCGGCGACTGGCTGCTCGATCGGGCGTCGCAGCTGGTGGGCCTGGACGACGTGCCGGACGCCTTCCTCCCGCGCCACCCGCTGGTACGGGACCTTCACCGCCGGCACCCCGGTATGCGGTTCGGTGCGAGCGGGGCGGTCGCCGAAGCCATGGTCTGCTCGGTCCTGGAGCAGAAGGTGCGAGGGATCGACGCCTGGCGCACCTACCGCCGGCTGGTCGAGAGGTACTCGGAGCCGGCTCCCGGCCCCGAGCCGCTGATGCTGCCGCCGGCTCCCTCGGTCCTGGCCGGCCTCGGTTACTACGACCTCCACCCGTTCGGCGTGGAGAAGCGCCGGGCCGACACGATCCTTCGGGTGGCTGCAATGGCGGCCAAGCTGGACGCCGCAGCTGCGATGGAATCCTCGGACGCGCAAAGACTGCTCACCAGGATTCCAGGGGTCGGCCCCTGGACGGCGGCTGAGGTAGCCCGGGTCGCGCTGGGCGACGTCGACGCGGTGAGCGTCGGCGACCTGCACCTCCCCCACCTGGTGAGCTGGGCGCTGGCCGGCGAGCCCCGGGCCGACGATGCCCGCATGCTGGAGCTGCTCGAGCCCTACCGGGGGCAGCGGGGCCGAGCGCTACGGCTACTCGAGCTGTCCGGCGTGAGGGCCCCCAGGCGGGGACCCCGCTATTCCCCGATTCCCATCGCCCGGCTGTGACGGTGGTGTTCCCGGCCGCAGCCGTCCTGGGCGGCCTGCTCGGTGCGCTGGGCGCCCGCACCAACAACGTCCGCGCAGCGGACGAGAGGATCCTGTGGGTCGCCGCCGGGCTGGTAGGCGGGCCGCTCGCCCTGGCGGAGTGGGCCTGGGCGGCAGAGCTTGCGAACCTGATTCTGCCGGCGCTCGATCTGCCTCCGGTTGCCGTCGCGCTGGCAATCAGCTCGACAACCGGGCTGGCGGGAGCGGCGATCACCCCGGCCCTCGACCACTCCGACCGGCCTCCACGCTGGCTGGCGAGCATCGTCATCAAAGGACTGCGCTCCCCCATCGCCACGAGTGCCGGCCTGCTGGCTGCCGCTGCGGTGAAGCTGAGCGGCCGGCCGGTCGACTTCCGCCGGGGCATGCTGTTCATCGACGTCGGGCCCGGCGGGAGCGCCCTGGCCCTCGGTGCGGTGGCGTGGTGCCAGGCGCGGTGTTTCGGTGGCGACCGCTGTGCGACCGACGCGCTCGCCCGCCACGAGGCGCTCCACAGCCGGACCGTCGCCGCGGTCGGGGAGCTGGGCTTCTACCTGACCTACGTGACCGCCGGCGTGATCTGGGCGCGGCTGCAGGGCGGCCCGTGGAACAGCCTGACCCGGCAAGGGCGCGGCCAGCCGTTCGAGAAGACCGCCCACACCTTCACCCGCAACCAGCAGATGCCTCACCGATGACCTCCGGCAACCACCTGGGGACAACCCGCCGGACGGTGCGCCTGGCCGGCCCTCCCGAGCTCACCTGCACCTGCGTCCTGCCGTCGCTCGGCGAGCTGGTCGCGGGCGGCCTGGACCTTCGGGTCACCCTGGGCCGGCCGGCCGAGCAGCTTCTGGAGGGACTGGTGGCAGACGCCTTCGACATCGTGGTCTCGACCATCCAGCCTGCCGACCCGGCAGTGACCGCAACATTTCTCTTCGAGGAGGAGTTCGTGCTGGTGGCTGCGCCGGGTGCCGCGGACCGAGTCGACCTCGACCGGCTCCGGAACCACCCGGCCGAACCCCCACCGGTCGGTTTGATCGCCTTCTCCGAGGACCTGCCGATCGTCCGGGGCTTCTGGCGTGCCGCCTTCGGAGCACCTGCGCCGGAGCAGGCGGCGGCTGTGGTGCCCGACCTGCGCGGCGTTCTGGAGCTGGCTACGGCAGGTGCCGGGATGACCGTTCTGCCCCGATACCTGTGCCGGAGCGATCTGGAGTCCGGCCGGCTGGTCAGCCTGTTCGACCCTTCGCCGCCGCCGTCGAACTCCATCTACCTCGCCACCCGCATGGGCGGCTCGACCGAAGCGGTCGAGGCCGTGGCCCGCCGGCTGGGGAACGCCGCCTCCCGCTGGTAGCGGCTGCAAGCGCGAGCCGGGGGCCGCCCCCAAAGGGCGGCGCCCGGCCCTCGTGCAGTTACGGAACCTGGAAGATCCAGACCCCGGAGTCCCGGTCGGACGCCAGCACGTACTTCTGGCCGTTCGGGTGCTTGTGCACCTCGATGCCCCAGAAGTTGTTTCCATGCTGG
>DATABX010000173.1:0-1561 GCA_036259335.1 Actinomycetota bacterium | reverse complement strand
CCCGGGGCGGTGCTGCGAGACGGCCGCCTCGCCGGCCTGTGGCGGGTCAAGGCGAAGGGCAAGGCGGCCGAGATCACCGTCGACAAGCTCGGCCGCCTCGCTCGCGCGGACCTACAGGAGGAGGCCGAGCGCGTGGCGCGGCTGCGCGGCGCGACCGAGGCCCTGCTCGTGGTCGGCTGACGATGTCCTATCCTGTTCGACCGCGCCGTGTCCACGCGGGTGGGCGGGCCAGGTCCAGGTGAAGATTTCCGCCCGCTGATGCAGCTTTCTCAATGTCGCTCAGAAGGTCCAGGCACGAAAGGTCGAGTTCACCCACCAACCGGAAGCCTCTTGGTTCGGTCTGATAGATCCTGAGGAGATCCATCCCTTACCTCCGAGTCCGTCTAAGCGTTCGAGTCGAGTCCCTAAATGAACTCGTTGACTTAGCACACCAGGATATACCCGAGCACAAACCGGCTAAGCAGGTTTCTGCGCCCGGATGCCTCCCAGAGTCTCGGCGATGCCCTCCGCGTCAAGGACGTCGGCCATAAGCCCGACCTGCTCTTCGAATACGTCTTCGGGTATCTGCGAGCGGATCTGGTCTTCAAGAATGTGGTAAACGTCGAGGCCCAACTGGACCTCGGTCAATGCACCTGCGTAGGTCGGATCGCCCAACACCACGGTTTCTGCTGAGATCTGAGCACTTTCGGCATCCGGAGAGCCGAGAAGCACCAGCAGGTTCTCAGGACCGTGCTGCTTGGAGAGCGCCAGTATCACCTCCTGGTGATGCAGGTCCATGGCCCCTGAGGCCGTTCAGACGAAGCACTCCGTAGCGGCGAAAGCGACCGTAGCGTTCCCCACCGCCTCCACGCAGGCCTGGATCGCGCCGCCGGAAACCCCGTCACGCTCACCAAGAACCACCACCTGCCTGTTCTCGAACATCCGTACTCACCTCCTTTGTTGTCGGGGCCCTGAGGCCCGGTTGGTATGACGCCAGAAGAATAACCTGGGCCTATGCCAGACGAACTCAACCAGAAGCTACCCACCGGTTCGGCGTCCGAAGCCTCGGACCGCCTCCGGCGGCAGTTGGCCCGCGTCGCTCTGTATCTGGTCACCCCTGCCGCCCCTGCGGCAGGCGACCTCGACGAGCTTCTCCCGCTGGTGCTTGAGGCCGGCGTGGGCATGGTCCAGCTGCGTGAGAAGGAGATGGAAGCGGGGCCACTGCTTCGGTACTGCGAGGTCGTGCGCCGGCGTACCGCCGAGTTCGGCGCGCTCTTTGTGGTCAACGACCGGGTGGACGTGGCGCTGGCCGCCGGGGCCGACGGTGTTCATCTCGGCCAGGACGACCTTCCGGTTGACGAGGCCCGCCGCCAGATGGGTCCGGTGCCGATCATCGGGCTGTCCACCCACTCCGAGGCGCAGTTCCTGGCGGCGCTGAATTCCGGAGCCGACTATGCGGCGGTGGGACCGGTGTTTGCCACCCCGACCAAACCGGGCCGCCCTGCCGTCGGGCTGGACCTGGTCGGGTTTGCGGCCGACCGCGCCGACCGCCCGCTGTTCGCAATCGGGGGTATCGACGCCT
>DATABX010000172.1:0-2894 GCA_036259335.1 Actinomycetota bacterium | reverse complement strand
CGTGAACAGCTCGTCGAACACCAGCCGCTTGCGGGCGACCCACTTCCGGCTCATCTCGGTCGGAAAGTGGTACTCGGACAGCGCGCGGGTCCGCTCGATCAGTCCGTGGCGGTCCAGCGTCGCCTGGGGAATCGGGTCGTCAAGCGGAGAGTAGCGCTCCAGAGCGCTCTGGACGAACTTGCGCAGGCGCCACGACGTTATCTCGCCGGTTGCCGGGTAGACCGGGACGATCTTCATGGTGTCTCCTGCGTCGCTGATGACGTCGACCATGGGGTTGTTCATCTCCCGGTTGCCCCGGTACACCGAAACCTTGCCCTTGGCGGCGATCCGCGTTCCCACCTTGAGCTGGTTCTCCCGCCACTGCTGGTTGAAGAAGGTGAGCCAGATGTGGGAGGTCCCGTCGTAGAGCGCGAACTTCGAGGGCAGCCGGCGGCCTTTTGCGCGAGGAGCGTTGACCTTGCGGATCTGGCCGATGATCGTCAGCTCATCGCCCTCCCGCGCCTCGGTGATCGGCTTGGAGTCGGAGAAGTCCAGGTGCCGGCGCGGGTAGTGCTGCAGCAGGTCCTGGACCGAGTGGATCGCCAGTTTTGACTCCGCAAGCTTGGCCGCCCAGGAATCCCCGACGCCGCGGAGCTGTTTGAGCGGCACCTGCAGATGGGGCGGGGCGTACAGCAGCAGCGACTTCGGCATCGCCCTATCATGCCGCCGAGCGGGGACAAGTTCCGCTCTTTCCATTAATGTTGATGTCTACCGATAAATTTGAGGGAGTTACCCTTGTCCAAGGTTTGTGACGTATGCGGCAAGTCGCCTGTGTTCGGGAAGTCCATCAGCCACTCCCACAGGCGGAGCAACCGCAGGTGGAGCCCGAACATCCAGATCGTGCGCACGGTGGTCGGCGGCACGCCCCGTAAGCTCCGGGTGTGCACCTCGTGCATCTCGGCCAACAAAGTTCCCCGGGCCTAGAACCCTCTCCCGCGGTGAAGGTTCGGGATCCGGCAGACCCCTCCCCAGAGGACTTCTCCGAGTCCCTCCACGAGTCCTTCACCGAGATCAGCGGAAACGTCCAGACCGCCGGCGACCTGCTCGCCGGCATCACCCAGGACCTTTCGAAGCTGATCCGCCTCGAGATCGAGCTTGCCAAGCAAGAGATCGTCGAGATCGCGCGCCCGAAGATGGTCGCCATCGGCATGGGGGCCCTCGGCGTCGTGCTGGCCTTGATGATCGTGCCGTTTTTGTTGATGACGGTCTTCGAGATCTTCGACACCTTCATGCCTCGCTGGCTGGCCGCCCTGGTGGTGACCCTGTTGATCGCCGCCGCCGCAGCCGGGGTGTTCTTCTTCGCCAAGAGCAAGCTGGAAGGCACATTCGTTCCGGAGAAGACGGTGAAGTCGGTAAGGATCACCCTCAAGACCTTGAAGGAGAGCGTGAAATGGGCAAAACGCCCGAAGAGATAGAGCTCGAGATCAAGCAGGCCCGCCTCGACCTGGCCGAGAAGGTCGACGCCCTCGCCGATCAGGTCAAAGAGAGCGCCGAGCTGGTCAAAGAAGAAGCCGAGAACGTCAAAGAAAAGGTCGACGACGTGAAGTCGGCCGCGGTGAAGGTGGTGGCGGTGGCCTTCGTCGCGGTGATCGGGATCCTGATCGTCAAGAGGGCGTTCAGCAGGCGTTAGCCGCTATTCGCTGGTCTCCCGGTACGGGACCGGGTGATCCATTCCCAACTCCATGAACCGCTCGTTCAGCGCCTGGGCGATCATGTCGAACTGGAGTGACGACGGGACCAGGGCGCCCTGCAGGTACGCCTCGAGCTCCAGTATCGAAGCCTCCCCGGTCAGCTCGAAGTAGCGGAGCCACAGCTCGTCCATCGTCAGGCCGGACTCAGCCCGTGCCGCTTCAAGCACCGCGGTGTCCGGGGTATCTACCAACGAAACCTCCCGATGTCGGGGCTACGAGACCGGCCGACCGGCTGCTTCGGCGACCAACTCCCCCGCAACCTGCTGCAGGGTCGTGTTTTTTCCGGCGGCGAGCTTTCTCAGGGTGGTGAAGGCCGCCTCCTCGTCCAGACCTTCTTTCTGCATGACAATACCCATTGCCTGGGCGATCGTCTGCCGGCTGCGCAGGGCCCCTTTCAGCCGATCGCCCAACTGTTGAGCGTCCTGGTAGCTTTGCACGTTCGCCAGGACTATGGCCGCCTGGCCGGCGAACATCGAAAGAACCTTGATGTCGTGATCGTCGTACGCACAGCGGTGTCTGGAGTAGGCCTTGATGGCTCCCATCGGTACGTTGTCCCTCACGGTGATCGGCACGCTGATCGAGCTGCGCATTCCGAGCGCCGCCGCGGCCGGCCCCCAGCGCGGCCACCGCTGCTCCTCCGGCAGGTAATCGATTTTGACCGGCAACGTCTCTCTCCACGCCGACAGGCAGGGGCCCTCGTCCAGGTCGTACTGCAGCATGTCGGCGACCTTTGTGATCTCGTCGGAGTAGGCGGCGGTCAACCTCTTGCCGTCCCTGATCAGGGTCACACCGGCGCCGGCCGTGCCGGGCAGCACCTCATGGGCGAGGGTGACCGTCAGGTCCAGCGCCGACTGCACCGTCTCCTCGGAGAACAGCAGCCCGGACAGGCGGGCGAACAGGTCCCTCAGCGAGGCCGGCGAATCAGTGGTCAATCTCGGCCACTTCTGCGACTATCCGCTGCGCCAGCTCCCTGACCTTGATGTTGGAGTGCTGGGACCCCAGCTTCAACCGATCGAACGCCTCGTCCGACGAGATCTTCTCCCTCTCCATCAGGATGCCCTTGGCCTGGTCGATAACCGCACGGGACTGCAGCGCCTCCTCCAGCTGCGACGCAAGCTGTGAGGCCGCCTGGTAGCGGGATACGTTGAGCAGCAGCACCGAGGC
>DATABX010000171.1:0-6645 GCA_036259335.1 Actinomycetota bacterium | reverse complement strand
AGGTAGAACCCGGTGTGAAAGGCGTAGGGATGTTCGCCGAGCGCCTTGAAGACGTCGGCCCGTCCGAAGCGCACCTTTGCCGGAACGGTCCCCTTGGTGGTGCGGGCCTCGACCGTCTCCACTCCGTCGGGGTGCCACACCCACCCGCGGATCGGAACGAAGGCTCCGTGGATCACCCTCCAATCCGCCCAGGGGATGTCCAGGAAGAACTGCATCTCCCCGATCTGGTTGCCCGCGGCCGGCGGCCGGTACGGCTGTTGGGATTCGTCCTGCTGGGTCTCCATCTGGCCTCTCTCCGTTTTAGATCGACGGGACGGGGGGCAGGTCGATCTTCAGGCTCGGCGGGTCGAACGGGTCGATGTAGCCCTTCCAGCGGGTGCGGAAGAACTCCTCGTCGGCGACCGGGTGCGACTTGCCGGTGTTGTCGTCGCCGTAGCCGCGGGTGGCGGCCTCGTCGTGCCGGAGCACCGCGTACGGCGTGTAGAGGATCAAAAAGCCCTTGTCGCCGGCCCTCAGGCAGTAGTCGACGTCGTTGTAGGCCACCACCAGGTCCTCGTCAAACCCTCCCAGGCCCTTGAACACCTCGGCCCGGGTCATCATGCACGCGGCGGTGACCGCCGAGGCGTTGTGGATGCACCGGCCGATCCCGAAGTAGCCCTCGAAGTCGATGTTGCCGGCCAGGCCGTCCCCCGGACCGACGATGACCCCCTCGTGCTGGGCCCGGCCGTCGGGGAACAGCAGCCGGGCGCCGACCGCCCCGACCTCGGGTCGCTGGGCGTGCTCGAGCATCGCCTCGATCCAGTCCGGGGTGATCACCTCGGTGTCGTTGTTGAGCAGGAGCAGGTACTCGCCGTCGACGTGCTCGGCGGCGAAGTTGATGATCTTGGAGAAGTTGAACTCCCCCGGGTGGCGGATTACCCGGCCCCCGAACGTGTTGAGGTAGTCGAGGGCGACCGGGTCCGAGCTGTCGTTGTCCACGACCACGATCTCGTAGTTGCGGTAGGTCGAGAGCCTCCGGATGCTGTCGATGCAGGTCTTCAGCAGGTCGGCCCGGTCCCGGGTCGGGATGATGATGCTGACCTTGGGCTCCCCCTGGATCTCGTAGCGGATGCGGTAGTAGCCGGCGTACGGCCCGTCCTCCACCCGGCCCTTGACCCCCTGGCGGGCCAGCGCATCGGCCAGCGCCCGGCGGGCGGCGTCGTGGGCCCACGGCTTGGTGGCGTCCGAGTGGGCAATCGAGTTGGGCACCTGGCGCCAGGTGTACAGCGGCGTCCGGACGTGCCCGATGCGGTCGGTGACCTCGGTGACCCGAAGCGTCAGGTCCCAGTCCTGGCTGCCGTCGTACCCCTCGCGGAACCCGCCGACCTTGTCCAGGACCGCCTTGCGGAACACGCTGAAGTGGGTGACGTAGTTGCAGGACTTCAAAAAGTCTGGCGACCAGTCGGGCTTGCGGAACGGGTCGCGCAGGATGCCGTCCAGGTCCTTGTGGTCCAGGTCCGAGTAGATGAAGTCCAGGTCCCGGCGTTCGTTGAGCAGCTTGATCACCTGGTAGAGCGCGTGGGGCTTCAACTCGTCGTCATGGCCCAGGAAGCCGACGAACTCGCCGGTGGCCAGGTCCAGGGCCGCCTGCGAGGCGGCGGTGATCCCCTTGTTGGCCGGCAGGTAGGTGATCTTGATTCGCGGGTCCGAGCCCTCGTACTCCTTCAGGGTGTCCTTGACGTCCTGGCGGGTGGAGCCGTCGTCGGCGATGCACAGCTCCCACTTCGAGTAGATCTGGCCGGTGACCGAGTCGATGGCAGCCCGCAGCCACTCGGGCTCCGGGTTGTACACCGGAAGCACGATGCTGATCTGCGGCTTGTAGTCGAAGGTCTTGAGCTTGCGCTTCATCGCCTTCACCAGCTCCGGCGAGAGCACGTAGAGGTCCTCCCACACCTTGTAACGGTGCTGGGCCGGCGCCGCGCTGGGATCCATCGCCCGGCGCAGCAGGCCGGGCGCCCACTGCCACACCCTGACCATGTGCAGCAGGAATCCCTTGGGGCCCTTGTCGAGCAGGATTCGTAGCGCGTAGCCGGGCAGCAGGATCAACCGGCGCCGGCGGGTGCCCCATGGAGCGATGGCGTCGATGTAGCCGACGACCTTCATCCAGAGCCGGTAGTTGATGCGGTTGACCACCATGTCGTGCGCGTGCTGCAGGCCGGCCAGGCGGCCCTCCAGAAGGCCGATCGCCCGCTTGGCGCCGTCCAGCTCGGCATCCCGCTCCTGCAGCTTGCCCTGAAGGCGGTGAGTCTGCTCCTTGAGCTCCCAGGCCCTAAGGTCCGCCTGCCACAGCGGCTCGAGCATTTTCCGGGCGGACGCCGGCTGCTCGGTGGGACGGACCACCGGCTTCAAGGAGCCTTCGGGAGCCGGCTCGGCCTTGAGGACGAACTGGTAGGTCAGGCTGTCCGGCGAGGCGTTGATCGCCTCGATCAGCTCGTGGGGGTAGTCCTGCTCCCGCAGCTCGAACTCGTTGGCGAAGATCCCCACGTCGATGTGGCGCCACTCGGTGACCGCGTAGCCGGCGGCGGCGAACATCTCCTCGACGCCGGCCCGGTCGAAGAAGCGGAGGTGGGTGCTGTCCAGCAGGCCCTTCTCCCGGTACCGGAATTCGCCCTCCAGAAGCTTCAGCCGGACCGATCCGTGGGCGACGTTGGGAATGGAGGCGCAGACCGTCCCGCCCTCGGCCAGCAGGCCCCGGACCTTGGCCAGCACGGCAGCCGGGTCGACCAGGTGCTCGAGCACGTCGGAGAACAGGATCACGTCGAAGCGCTCCTCGCCGAACACCTCGTCCAGGTCCATCTGCTCGATGTTTCCGACGATCATCCGCTCGCAGAACTGCTCGGCGATCCTGGCCGCCACCGGGTCGATCTCCAGACCGGTGACCCGGCAGCCCCGCTCGGAAAGGACTCGGGTCATGTCCCCCATCGCCGGCCCGACCTCGAGCACCTTTCGGTCCCGCCCGGTCAGCAGGATCATCTGGGTCTGCGAGGTGTTCTGCTCGTTGAGGTCGATGGTGGCCGCGTAGCGAAGAGCGTGGCCCTCCTGGGAGCTGGAGAACTCGGCGCCCCGGCCCGAGGAGGTGTCCGCCGAGGGCGCCGGCTGAGCGGGGGAGTGCTCTGGTCCAGTGGTCAAAGGGTGGCTCCTAAACTTTTCAAGCGTGCATGGTTGCTGAAACGAAGAACGTCCGCCCGCTTCGGACGGTTCTCGGGTCAGTGGATCTGGATGCTCCAGGGCATCCTAATCGGCCCACGATTCAGCCAACGGTCACTCGGAGCTTTGCCGGCCGGGTGGTCCAGGGGCTCCTGGGTGGTGCGGTAGTGCCGATGCCCACGTTGAAGACCTTCCAGACTCCTCATAGGTGTCCTCTTCAAACCCGTGTGCGCCAAGTCGTCTCCCACGATTATCTCCCGTAATAGTAATGACTCCGAGCGGCGCATGCGGCAACCCGACACCCCCGTCCCTAGGTCCGTGATTTGCCGGGGCGGTCGACAAGAACGCTAAACGCTAAAACGCCCGCCGCCGCTATCAACGGCACCACCGGCACGACGTAGCGGACGGTGTAGGTGTGGGAGGCAACCGCAAAGAACAACATCCCGACCCCGCTCGCTCCGAGAAGGAAGGCCACCTGGGCCCGGGGGTGGCCCCGCCAGGAGGGCCGCAGCGCCGCAACCAGCACCAGCAGCACCGAGACTCCCAACAGCAGGTTCGGGAGCCGGGCGAACCGCCAGTACAGGGCGGGGAAGGAGTCCCGGGAGACCTTCGGGATCCGGTACTCCATGTCGAACTTATCCACGATGTTCGCCGCGGCCGGCCAGGCAACGTCGAACGGATAGGGCTCGCCCTCGTAGGCAAGCACGACACTGGCGTCGTCGTGGCCCCCTCCACCCGGACGGAACGCCCGCGAGAGGTCCTTGGCAACCGCAACTGCGAAGTCGAGCGGTTGCTGGCGGATGATGTCGAGCGCCACCCTCCGGACCTCGTCGTTGTGCGAGGGGTCGTCGTCCTCGTAGAACGTCCGGGCCGGCGACTCGCCTGCCCACACGTACCACTCCGGGATCTGCTCCGGCTTGTCGGCCGGGCAGAGCGGCTCGAGCTCCTCGTCCAACTCAACCTGTGAGCAGTCGGCAAACGACATCGCCCGCCCGTAGAGGAACCAGCCCTCCCCCCGGATTATCGACAGGGTCCCGTAGTCGGTCGAGGCGTTGCGGATCCCGACGTATCCGGCAATCGGGAGCACCAGCGCCAGCAGCGGCGCCACCAGCACCTTCAGGTTGTGCCGGTTGTGGACGGCCAGCCAGACGAGCCAGAACGGTACGGCGAACATTCCGGCTCCCCGGAGCAGGCCGCTGAGCGCCAGACACAACCCGCTGAACGCCAGGGGCAGCAGCCGGCTCGGGTAGACCGCGGCCAAGCCGATGCCCAGCAGCAGCAGGAGGGCGAAAAAAGCTTCGGTGAGCAGGTACTGCTCGAGCACCACGGTGAACGCGTTGAGCAGGAACAGCGCCGCCGGAATAAGTGCGAGCCACCGGGAAACCCCCTGCTTCAGGCACAGCAGGTAGACCAGGGCGCCGGTCGCCAGGCCCGCCAGGTGCTGCAGGGCGGTGACCAGCTCGAGACTCCTCTCCGAGCCGAGAGCCAGCAGGACGAAGACGTACCCCGCCGGGCGGTACATCAGATAGGTCAGAGGACGGGTGTCGTTCAGGTAGATCCAGGAGTCGGCGAACATCAGCCCCGGTTTCAGCTCGAGCCAGAAGACCAGCCGGATCGCAGCGGCAACGCCGAAGAGAACCAGGAAGGGCCAGTGACTGAGCGCCAGCGCCGCTGCCTGCCCTCTCGGCGAGACGGCGGGCGGGGGGCCGGCCGGCGGCGCGACCCGGGTTTCAGTCATCGGCCGTCGCCGGGACGAGAGTGCGGCCGAACAGATGCTCCAGCGACACCGCGGCCCAGCAGAGGACCTCCACCAGGATCAGCAGCTTCAGGCCGATGGTGGTGCGCTCGACCGAAGTGGCCAGGTGCCAGCGAATTTCGTGAGGGCTGACCAGGTAGGCGGCGCCGAGGATGGCTGCGGTGCCCGCGGCCGCCGTCCAGGTCCAAAAGGTCGAGCCCAGCGGCATACCGTCCCGGACACTTCGAAGGAACAGCCATCCGGCTGCGGTGACCGCGACACCTACCACGAGGAACAGCGCGGTCTGCCGGCCGAACGCCTCGACGATCGGGCCGAACCGTGGTCCCACCTCCAGCCGTCCGGCGAGCGCGTCGAGGGCGCTATCCGAGAGGTCGGACTCCGCGCCGAAGAGGCGGGCAACGCCGACCCAGGCGAGCAGTACCGCCGCCGAGGCGCCCAGGGGCGCCAGCCGGGCCCCCCGGGTGCGGTGCCGCAGTGCGGCCAGGCCGAGCACGACCAGTGCCACCAGCGTGCCCTCGTTCTTGGTGAGGCCGGCCAACAGCAGCGCCGTCACCCCGAGCACCAGGTTGCGGCTGCTCCACGGTGCCGCCAGCAGGTAGACCGCCCCGGCCGCAACCCCGGCCGCCCACAGCAGGTCGACGTAGCCGTTCGCGGCGTACTCCATGGCGCTGCCGTAGACCGCCAGCACGGCGAGCCCTCCCGTAAGGCAGCGCAGCGCCGGCCGCCGGTGCGACCCCAGGCCGGCTACCGCGAGCCCGACCAGCGCCACCGCACTGAAGTTGAGCAGCCCGGTCGCGACCTGGCCGACCCATGGGTCGATGCCCCCGCCCAACCGCCAGAGAACCCCCATCGTGGCCGGGACCGCCGGGGGGTAGTCGGTGTGGGAGAAGACGAAAGCCGGGTTGTCCAGCGCCTCCCGGAGGTAGTCTCCCCCGGCGTAGAACCACCGGCCGTGGAAGCTCCAGATCGAGCGCGCGTCCCAGTCGACCACCGGGCGGCGGAGGGCAGCCAGCGGAACCGCGGCCACCGCGATAGTGACCAGGCCGGCGACCACCCCGGCCGTCTGACCGCCGGGCCGGCGGCGGCGAAGCGCAGTGAGCGCCGCCCCGTTGGCCGCCAGGACGATCGCAACCGCCAAGGGAAGAACCGGGCCGGCGAACATCAGCGCTGCGATCCCCGCGGCGGAACACATCAAAGCGCTGAACAACGCCGAGAGAGGGATCGCCTCGGGCCGCAGCCCGACGGCGGCGACCGCCGGCGCCGCACCGCACCCGAACAGAGCCAGGCAGACCCAGAAGAGCATCAGGGGGCTTCGACCTCGAGGGCCAGGCCGGAACAGGAGGCGCCCGAGGGGTCCGCCTCAACCGACAGCGTCACCGTGGAGCCGGCCGCCGTGTCGACCACTTCCAGCCGCGGGGAAGCCAGCTCCACCAGGCGCTGCTCCCACAGCTCGTCCTCCTCCTCGACGAAAACCCGGGCGCCGGCAGGAACCCGCTGGGAGATGGCCTGCTCGATGCACTCGAACTGGCGGTAGGTTTGCTCTGCAGGGTCCACCAACGGGCTGGAGGCGTAACGCGCCGCGGTGACCAGGGCGCGGTTGGCCAAAAACAGGCACATGCCCATGGCGGCGAGCAGTACCGCCGCCGCCGCTACCTTCGGGCGGCGGTCCGGCTGAGGCCCGGCAGCAGGCGGAGCTTCAGAAG
>DATABX010000170.1:0-3754 GCA_036259335.1 Actinomycetota bacterium | reverse complement strand
CTCGGACTCCACTGTCACCTCCAGGCCGTCCTCGGTTGGCGTCGCCTGGGTGGAGAATCCGGGTACCGGCACCGCCGGCAAGCTCTGCCGCACCACGTTGGACCAGAAGTCGGCAAAGCCGTCCCAGCCCAGCCAGTGCGTCGCCCACCGGCCCTTGGCGTCCGAGGTCCACGACGTCGCCACTCCCAGGCCGGTCCGCCAGGTGGCCAGCAGCGGGTCGTCGAACTCCCCCACCGCCATCTCCACCGACGCCGACGGCTTGGCCGAGGTTCCCACGTAGCCGAGCAGCGGCGGCGACACGGTCAGCCCACTCACCGCCGGGGAGCCGCCGGTGATCTTGGGCAGAAACTCGCCCTCGTTGATGTACCGGCGGGTGGCCATGGTCACCTCGGACATGAAGATCTCCGGGATCTGGTACAGGTTCGTGCCGGCGTAGAACCGGCCGCCGCCTGCTTCGGCCATCCGCTGCAGCTCGGTCCCGGTCCCCTCGCCGGTCGCCACCACCGACAGCGTGATCCCCTGGTCCTTCACCCATTGGGCCACCGGCGCCAGGTCGGTGGTCGAGCTCCCGCCGTCGGTGAACAAGATGATGTGCTTCAGCGCCGCCTTGGAGGCCTTGAGGTCGTCGACCGCGGTCTGGATCGCCTGCGGGATCGCGGTCCCGCCGGTCGGGGTGAGCCGCGACAGCCCGTTGCGCACCACCTCGTTCGACGGCAGCTTCTGCAGCGGCAGCACCCACTTCGAAGAGGTGTTGAACGCCAGCACGCCGACCTCGTCCTCCCGTGAGAGCGCCTCGATCGCCCGCGCCGAGGCGGTGCGGGAGATGTCGGTCTTGTTCGGCCCTTGCGCCAGCCGGTCGGACTGCATGTTCGGCCCGGCGCAGTGGCAGGTGGCCATGCTGCCCGAGGTGTCGATGGCGAGCACCTGGGCGATCGACGGCCGGCGGCGGGGGTCCTTGATGTCCGACTCCAGCGGTAGCAGCTCCTCCAGCTGGGTGTTGCGATAGCCGCCCAGCGACCACGAGTTCTCGCCGCCGATCGTCACCAGCCCCCGGCCGAGCTGCCTGACGAAACCCTTCAGCGACCCGACCTGCGCCTCGGTGAGCTGGGTTGCCTCGACGTCCACCAGGACCACCGCATCGGTGGCCGCCAGCTCCTCGGCCGCCGGGAACCCGGTGACCGGCCGCCGCTCCACCACCAGTCCCCGCTCGGACAGCGCCCGCTCGACCGGCTGGCCCTCGTCCGGGGCCTGCTCCAGGATCAGCACCTTCGGCGGCCCGCCGACCAGCACCAGGGCGGCGCCGGAGTCGTTCTGGGGGACCGAGTCCCGCTCCGCCCTGAGCTCCACCCGGTAGCTCAGGGCACCAGGCTCCCCCGCGGTCTGGGTCAGCGCCACCGAGTTCTCACCCGGAGTCAGCTGGACATCCCGCTCGTCGATGATCTCGGCCCCGCGGCTGGTCACCAGGCGGGCCGACCCGGCGGAGGAGGCGAACACCGAGATGTCGACCTCGAACTGCTCCCCCACCCTCACCCGGGACGGAGTCCTCACCCCGGTGACCGCAGCCCCGTCGTCCGGCCGGCCGGTCAGGGGCACCGCGTCCACCCGGATGCCGAGCCGCCTGAGCCGGGCGGCTTCGGCCCGGGCGTCGCCCGAGTTCTCCCTGCCGTCGGAGAGCACGACGATCCGGCGCTTCGATCCCTCGGGGAGCAGCGCGGCCGCCAGGCGCAGGGCCCGGGCCAGGTTGGTGCGGGTGGCGTCGGGGCGGCTGGCGATCTGGACCAGCTCGGCCTGCTCGGAGACGCTGAGCTCCACCCGGGCCTCCCGCCCGAAGGCGACCACCCCGGCCATCGCGTCGGCCGGCTTGCCGTCAATTGCCGAGGTGACGAATCCGAACACCTCCTGACCGGCCGCCGACCCGACGCTGTCCGAGACGTCGACCACGAACACCGTCGCCAGCCGCCGCTCAGGCAGGTTCAAGGTGGCGCCCGCCAGCGCCAGTACCAGGCAGGAGAGCAGGGCCATCCGCACGGCCACCCCGATCCGCTTCTGGCGGAGCGAGACCGCGCTGGCCCCCCGCCGGGAGATCCACCAGACCAGCGGAACCAGTGCGAAGGCCAGCAGCCACAGCGGCTCGGAGAACCTCACGCCGCCTTCCTTCGCACGCGTTCCAGCTTGGGCAGCGGCCGGCCGTGAGCCCACCACCACTCCAGGAGCATCAAGACCAGGGCGCCGGCCAGCACCCACGGGACCAACGAGGTGCGGGCGTCCGTCACCAGGCCGGGCCGGTCGCCGCCGGCGGGGGCCTCCACCCCCTTGGGCACCAGGTCCGACTCCCGGGGCGGGAAGGAAAGGGCGACCGTCCGCTCCGAGATCACCTGGTCGCCGGCTGAGAAGGTCAGGTGGTAGAAGCCGGCACGGTCGGTCTCGTCGAAGACCTGCCCCGGCGAGATCGACGACTCCCGGCCGCCGGGCATCCGGATGCGCACCTGGTCGGTGGTCGCCGGGGCGGCTATCTCCAGCGGGTCGCCGGCGTAGGCTGCCCGCACCTCGTCGGCTCCGCCCAGCCAGGACAGCAGGTGATCGCCGAGGATCGGGAACGCCACTTGCAGCGGCAGGTTCGACTCGTGCAGGTCGAAGCCGAG
The DNA here is from genome assembly GCA_036259335.1 of Actinomycetota bacterium. Classification (GTDB taxonomy): domain Bacteria; phylum Actinomycetota; class CADDZG01; order JAHWKV01; family JAHWKV01; genus JAJCYE01. The sequence goes on along the minus strand of DATABX010000170.1, from coordinate 1,112 downwards.
GTAGGCACGGCGCAGCGTGCCCTGGGTCCACACCGCCAGCAGCGGGGTCTCGGAGTCGCCCGACCGCCCGGCGACCAGCGTCCGGGCGCCGGGAATCTGCACCTGCTGGGCTCCGGCGACCGCCAGGTCCGCCAGGTCGACCTGCGCCAGCAACGGGTCCTCGCCCGCGAGGTAGGACAGCGTGGGGTTGTCGATCCGGCCGGCCAGGGTTCCCGACGGCGGGCCCTGGGGCGGGGCAACGAACAGTGCCGGGACCGGAAGCTCGGCCGGCGGATCCACCCGGTCGAAGACCGCCAGGTCGAACCCGGCGACATCCCCGGCCGCGGCGTCCACGGTCACCTCGGCCCCGGGAATCTGGCGGACCAGACTCTCCAGGAAGACGTTGCCCGGCGTGGCCAGCAGGATCTTGCGGGGCCGGGCCCGCTCCAGAACTGCGTAGGCCCGGTCGTCCGCCGCCAGACGATCGTTGGAGATGATCTTGGCGACCAGCCGTCCGCCGCCAGTCCCCAACTCGAAGGATCGTTCGATCGACGAGGATGCCGGGACCTCAACCTGGACCGAGGAGACCGGAGCGCCGTCGAGCTCCACCGACAGCTCGGTGTTCTGCTCCTCCGCACCGAAGTTGCGCAGCTGGACGATCGCCCGGAAGCCTCCGGGCCCGTCGGTGGTGTCGAGCCTGGTAACCGCCAGGTTCTCCGCGGTCCGGCCTACCGAACGGACGACCGCCCCCGGCGGAACCAGGCGAGTCTCCTCGGCGGTCAGGCCGCCGTCGGTGACGACGACTATCGTCGCCGGCCGGGCCGGGGTCTCCAGGCTCTCGGCCAGCAGGAACGCCTCGGCAAAGTCCGCCGAGCCCTCGGTGGACTCCAGGTCCTGCAGCGCCCGGCGGGCGGCGCTCCGGGAGGGAGTGGCGGAGATCAGCACCCTCGGCCGGGACTGGGCCGAGATGATGCTCACCACTGCACCGTCGGAGAGGGTGTCGATCAGGCCGGCACCGGTCGCCCGGGCGGCGTCAAGCCGGGTGGGGACCTCGTCGGTGGCCAGCATGCTCCCGGAGGTGTCGACCACCAGCACCAGATGGCTGCCGCCGACGCCCAACGATGCCCGGAACG